>JBDSMA010000117.1:0-3235 GCA_039916085.1 Sphingomicrobium sp. | reverse complement strand
CCGGCAAGGGCGTCGACGCGGTTGCCCAGTCGGCGGCAAAAATCGCCGGCGTGGGCAAAGTCCATGTCGCCGACGGCGCGCACCTCGAGCATCAGCTGGCGGAGGATGTCGCCCCGGTCGCGGCGGCGCTTATGGGCAGCCACGACGCCTTCCTCGCCTCGTCGACCACGACCGGCAAGAATGTCGCGCCACGCGTCGCCGCCTTGCTCGATGTGATGCAGATTTCGGACATCCTTTCGGTCGAGGGCGACGACACGTTCACCCGTCCGATCTACGCCGGCAACGCCATTGCCACGGTTCGCTCGAAGGACGCCAAGAAGGTCATCACCGTGCGCGGCACGGCGTTTGAAAAAGCCAGCGCCGAGGGTGGCTCGGGGACGGTTGAGAAGGTCGACGCCGGGTCGGCCTCGGGCATAGCCGAGTTCGCCGGCGCTGAGCTCAGCAAGTCAGAGCGGCCAGAGCTGACCAGCGCCAAGGTGATCGTTTCGGGCGGACGCGGGTTCGGGTCGAACGAGAAATTCCACGCGCTGCTGGATCCGCTCGCCGACAAGCTTGGCGCGGCGGTCGGCGCGTCGCGCGCCGCGGTCGATGCCGGCTATGCGCCCAACGATTATCAGGTCGGCCAGACGGGGAAAATCGTCGCACCGGGCGTCTATCTCGCGATCGGCATCTCGGGCGCCATTCAGCATTTGGCGGGAATGAAGGATTCGAAAGTGATCATCGCCATCAACAAGGACGAGGAAGCGCCGATCTTTCAGGTCGCCGACATCGGCCTGGTTGGCGATCTGTTCAAGATCGTCCCCGAGCTGACCGAGAAGTTGTGACCGTGGGTGGGCACAGCGACGTGGCCTTCACGGGTACGGTTCCCGCGGCCTATGACCGCTATCTGGTGCCCCTGCTGTTCGAGCCCTATGCCGAAGACCTGGCGCGGCGCGCGGCGCGGCAGGCGCCGGGCAACATCCTTGAAATCGCGGCCGGGACCGGGGTCGTGACGCGCCACCTCGCCGAGGCGCTGCCCGAGGCGCGGATCACCGCGACCGATCTCAATCCCGACATGCTGGCGTTTGTCCGGCCGCTCGAAAACGAGCGGATTGCGGTTTCGGTGGCCGATGCCCAGGCGCTGCCGTTTGCCGATAAGCTGTTCGACCTGATCGTCTGCCAATATGGCTACATGTTCGTTCCCGACCGCGCGCTCGCCTATCGCGAGGCGGCGCGAGTGCTGCGGCCCGGCGGGCAGATATTGTTCAACGTGTGGGACGATATCGCCGACAATGATGCGGCCAATGCGGTGAATTTGGCGCTCGCCGAGGCGTTTCCCGACGACCCGCCGCGTTTCCTCGAACGCGGGCCTTTTTCCTACCACGACCATGCGCTGATCGAGGCCGAGCTGACCGCCGCCGGGTTCGACGATATCGCCATCGAGCGGGTCGAGATGGAAAGCCAGGTTGCCGACCCGCGCGGCGCGGTCGACGGCTTTATCAAGGGCAACCCGCTGGCCGCCGAGCTTTCCGAGCGCGACCCCGTTGCGGTGGCGGCCGCCTACGATCGCGCGCGGCAGCATATTGCCGATAAGCTCCGACTAGGGCCGCTCGGGATGGCGGCGTTGGTCGTATCGGCGATCGCGCAGCGAGGCTAGGACCCCGCCCACAGCAAAGGGCCCGCTCCGGGGGGAAGCGGGCCCTCGCTGGGGACCGGTGGCGGCCGCCTAGTTGTTGCTGGCGCTGGCCGAACCGTCGGCGCTGCCGCTGGCCGATCCACTGCCCGAAACCGAAGCCGAACCGGCGGCGTTGCGCGCGCGGTTGACGGCGGTCGTCGCCTTGTCGCGCACGGCAGAGCCGGCGGCGGTAGCCCGGTCGCGGACCGTGCCGACGGTCGAAGTGGCCCGATCGCGTACGTTATTGGCAACGCTTTGCACGCCGTCGGTGCCGATCAGCTGCGCGCTGCCGCCAGCGTTGGCGCTGCCCGACGCACTACCGGCGAGTCCCTGGGTAGCGCCGTCGATGGTGCCGGCGAGGCCGGCGTTGCCGCTGACCGAGCCGCTGCGCGAATCGATCGAGTGCGAGCCGGTGACGCTGCTGCTGACCGACCCGGTGACCGAGCGCTCGAGCGAGCCGCCGAGCGAACCGCCGAGTGAACCACCGAGCGTCCCGCCAAGCGCTCCGCCGAGGCCGCCAGAGCCGCCGAGCGCGCCGCTGACTGCGCCGCCGAGGTTACCGCCGACATTGCCGAGCAACTGCGCCTGGGCGGGTACCGCGCCGGCGGCAGCGAGAAGCAAAGTGAGGGAAAGAAATTTGATCATTTTATCCTCCTATGTGCGGGGCGACTGAATGCCCGTCACGAAGGAGAACGGCGCCGGCACGGGTCTTCTTCCCGGCCGGCGCGATTTTTATCGGGCGCCGACGGCTTTGGGCGACACGCCGCAGGTCGCGCAGACGATGCCGCGGCCGACCCGACCCTTGCCGGGAATAGCTTCCGCGGCCAGGCGATCGGCGCTGCCCAGTGCGACCAGGCGCGCGGCGGCGAGCGGGGCGGCGAAGCTGGTGCCGCGAACCCGTGCGTAACCCCGGCCAGGCGTGGCCGCGGCGATGTCCGCGCCGGGCGCGGCGAAATCGACGTGCGCCGCGCGGCCGGCTTCGATCAGGGCGCGGCCCTTGCCGTCGACCCCGGTGACGGCGATTACGCCAGGGTAGCTCGCCGGATAGGCTGGCGGCGCGGCCGGGCCGTCGTTGCCGACCGCGGCGACGACGGCAATGCCGCGCCGGCGAAGGGCATTGACCGCCGCCGCCAACGCGCGGTTGTCGGGGCCGACGAGGCTCATCGTGATGACCGAGGGGCGCTTCGACGCGGCCCATCCGAGGGCCGCGACAATCGCGCTGGCGGAGCCGGCGGCGGGGTTGCCGCCATAGATGTCGGCGACGAACAGCGAGGCGCCGCGCGCCGCCCCGTGGAACGGCCCCTGGTCGCCGACCAGCAGCGAGGCGACGGCGGTTCCATGGCCGGTCGCCGCCGCCGGACCGGAGAAGCCCTTCTGTTCGATCGACGCATGGCCGAGCGAAGGATGATTGGCGGCCCCTCCATCGATCATCGCAATGCGCTCGCCTGCAATTGTCACGCTCGACGCGCCGGCAAGGCCGGCCGCCATAACCGGTCCCAGCGGTCCACCGGCGGGCTCGAAAATATGGTCATAGTCGGCATTGATCATTGGGTCGGCACCGCGCAGCGCGGCCAGCGCCTT
>JBDSMA010000116.1:0-3252 GCA_039916085.1 Sphingomicrobium sp. | reverse complement strand
CGGATGACCCGGGCGAGGCCGGTCTCGTGCAGTCCCATCTCCTCAAGAAAGGCGAGCCGCTCGTCCATCGCCATCCCGACCAGATCGCTCTCGATCGCGGCCGAGACGACGACCGCGTTAGCCCCCTCCGCTTTGGCCTTGGCGAACACCCGGGCGGTTAGCTCATTGCCGTGTCCTGCATCATCCTCATTGACGTTGCAGACGTAGAGCACCGGCTTGGCGGTGATCAGCTGCGCCTGGGCGAACAGCCGGGCCTCCTCCTCGTCCCTGGGCTTGACCAGCCGCGCCGGCTTGCCTTCGCGCAAAAGCTCGAGCGCCTGGCCGAGGACGGATGCGGCGATTTTCGCTTCCTTGTCGCCCTGCTGGCCGCGCTTGGCGAGGTTGGGCACCCGCTTTTCAAGGCTCTCGAGGTCGGACAGCAGCAATTCGGTCTCGACCACTTCGGCATCGGCGATCGGGTCGATCGCGTTGGCGACATGCTGGATGTCGTCATTTACGAAACAGCGCAGGACGTGGACGATGGAGTCGACTTCGCGGATGTTGCCGAGGAACTGGTTGCCGAGTCCCTCGCCCTGCGATGCGCCTTTGACTAGGCCCGCGATATCGACGAACGCCAGTTGCGTCGGGATGATTTTCGCCGATCCGGCGATTCTGGCCAACGTGTCGAGGCGCGCATCGGGAACGGCAACCTGGCCGACGTTGGGCTCGATTGTGCAGAACGGATAGTTGGCCGCCTGGGCCGCCTGCGTTTCCGTCAACGCATTGAACAGGGTCGACTTGCCGACGTTGGGCAGGCCGACGATGCCGCATTTGAATCCCATGAAAATTTCCCGGCAGGATGAGAGGTTGCGACGCCGATAGAGGGGGCGGGGAGGGATTGCCACCCGGGGAGCCACGAAGATCTGCCGATCGCCGCTTCCTCCTCAGGAAAAGTTGAAGCTGACGCTCAGCCGGTCTGCCTTGCCACTGCCGGCCAGCACTTCGTGGCGCAGCCAGCTCTCCCACAAAAACAACAGGCCGGGGCGCGGGTCGATCGTGACAAACGCGCGCAAGGGCTCGGGCGCGTCGTCGCGGCGCACGGGCGCGGCCATCATCAGGCCCAGCCGCGGATCCTCGAAGCGGAGGGTGCCGCTGCCGACTGGCGCTTCGACGTAAAACGTCCCCGACAGGATCGAATGCGGGTGAATATGGGCGCTGTGGTGCCCGCCCGGCTTGAGCAAATTGACCCACAGGCTGTCCAGCCGGGGTTTGACGGTCCACGCCAGCTCGACGGCGAACCGGGCAGCTTCGCGGGTGAGGATTCGGGCCAGGTCGGCAAACGCCGGATCGCGCCGCGGCAGGTCGTCGAGCGAGGCGTAGCTGGTATAGCCCTTATAGCCGTGGTCGCGACTCCAGCGGCGCCCGGCGGTATCGTCGGCGGCAAGGCTGCGGATGCTGTGCGACAGCGTCCCGAGCAACGCTTCGTCGCTGATCATGGCCTCGTGCAGGCAAGTGGCGAACAGCGTGCGGGCCATGCATTGCCCTTAAGGCGCGCCGGCGGCGGGCGCAAAGTTATTGCGGTGGCGGGCACGCCACCGCTAGGCGGGGCGCGAAGATCAGGAAAGGGCGCCCGGGGCATGGGATATTCGCTATTCGCAATGGAACATCTGTTTCCGCTGCCGCTGTGGCAGTTCCGCGTGGCGGAACCGGGGCTCGATGCGCTGTTGATGGAGGAAGTCGCGGTCCGCCGCGCGGCCGAGCCTGGCTTGCCCAATACCAACCGGGTCGGCTGGCAATCGCCGCGCGACTTGTTCGATCGAACCGAGCCGGGCCACGTGCGGCTGCTTCACGTCATTCGCAACGTCATCCGCGACACGCTCCGGTCGCTTCAGCCAAAGCTCGACCAGGCGTCGATCAGCGTTGCGCTGAATGGCTGGATCAACGTCAATCCGCCGGGCGGCTACCACGGCCCGCACCAGCATAGTGACGCCTTGTTGTCGGGGGTTTATTATATCTCGGTGCCAGAGGGCGGCTCGGTCAGCTCTGGCGTGATCGAGTTCCTCGCCCCTCACCCGGTCCGCCAGGTTGGCGCGCTGATGCAGGCCCCGATGTTCGCCGAGCGATTCCGGATCAAGCCGGTGGCCGGCGATCTGCTGCTTTTTCCGGGTCAATTGCCACATTGGGTCCACCCTAACGACAGCGACGACGATCGCGTCACCATCTCGTTCAATGCGCGGGTGAGCCCGGTGCCCCGGACGACGAAAGGCTAGCCGAGCCGAAGCGCGACCTGGTTCATGAAGCCGGTGTCGTCGCCCGCAGCGAGGTATGGCGCTTCGGCGGCGATGGCGCCGAGCAGGTCGATCAGCGGCTCGATCTCGCTCTTCGCGTAATTGCCGAGCACGTGCGGGGTGACGCGGTCCTTGTGGCCAGGGTGGCCGATGCCGATGCGGACTCGGCGAAAGTCGGGGCCGAGCGCGGCACCGATCGATCGCAGGCCGTTATGCCCGGCGGTGCCGCCGCCGGTCTTCACCTTCATCTTCATGGGCAGGAGGTCGAGTTCGTCGTGGAACACGGTCAGCGCGTCGGTTTCTAATTTGTAGAAGCGCAGTGCCTGCTGCACCGCGTCGCCGCTGTCGTTCATGAAGGTCTGCGGCTTGATCAGCAGCACGCGATGGTCACCGATACGGCCCTCGGCGATTAGGCTGCGGAATTTCTTCTGCCACGGGCCGAAGTCGTACAGGTCGGCGACTAAATCGGCGATCATGAAGCCGACATTGTGCCGCTGCAGCGCGTAACTCGCGCCGGGATTTCCAAGGCCTGCCCAGATCTGCATCGGCACGGCTCTTCAAACAAAAGCGCCCACCCTGCAAGCAGGATGGACGCTGATGTTCGCTGGAGCCGCGGGAGCGGCGTCTAGGCCTGTTCGCTGCCACCTTCGGCTGGGGTCTCGCCGGTATCGCCCTCTTCGCCTTCCTCGCCGACAGTCGGGACGTCGCCCGCCTCGGTCTCGGTGTCGCCTTCCTCTGACTTCATCGCCGACGGCGCGACGACGGTGGCGATGGTGAAATCGCGATCGTCGATGGCCGACTTGGAGCCCTTGGGCAGGTTGATCTGGCTGATGTGGATCGAATCGCCGATATCGAGCCCGGTCAGGTCGATGTCGATCTGCCCGGGAATGTCGCCCGAATCGCAAATCAGCTCAAGGTCATGGCGAACCACGTTGAGCACGCCGCCGCGCTTGATCCCGGGCGAGTCCTCTTCGTTGGTGAAGTT
>JBDSMA010000115.1:0-2382 GCA_039916085.1 Sphingomicrobium sp. | reverse complement strand
GACGGGCTGACGTCCCATCGTTCGCTGTCGCGATAGCCGTCCTCCGGGAAGCGGACAACGACCTTGACGTCGCCCAGCCCCGCGACGCCCAGCGGGGCCTGAAGCAGCTCAGCGATGGCGGTTCGGGCATTGCTTCGGGCCTTGGCCAGATGTTCGGGCTTGCCGGCTTCCGCGACGGCCGCGCGGTTTGACATGCCCGCGGCGCGGCGGCTCAGATTGTCAGCGGCCTGACGGGTGACGAACAAGCCGCTGGTCGCCAACGTCTCGCGTCGCGCTTCGTCGATATTGGGCGTGCCGATAGTCACGGCCGGTGCATCGACGATCAGGGTCCTGGTGTTTTTCTCCCAGCGATAGTTCCGCGTCGAAAGACCTGACAGATCGACCGAATAATCGATTGAATAAGGCAATTTCACTTTCTGCGCGGATCGCAGGATTGGAAAGGTACCCGGATCGACCGAGGTGACATCGAACCAACCGCTGACCTGGCCAACCTTGAGCGAGCTCTGCCGCGCGAAGGTCGATGAAATGACCTTCACCAGCCCGTTGACCTGCGCCATCTCCTCGGCCTGCTGCCGCTGTTCGCGCCGGTGCACGGCATAAATCGTCCCGAGCAGAACGACGATGATGAAGAAAGTCAGCCAGCCAAGTCTGAGCCGGGCGGGCGGCGGCGAAGCGGTCAAGCTGTCATCCATTCCTGGTCCACCTTAGCGACTAGCCCGCGCCGCTCAAGGTCAACGAGATGCGCGGTGACCGATCCCCCCGCCGCCGGCACCAGCCGCGGATCGAGCCCGGGATAGCAGGCAGCAACAATCGCCGGCACCTCGCGGTCGCCGGCCTCGAGCCGCTTCAAAATCTGGCGTTCGCGCTGCAGCCGGTGGCCGATCATGCCGCGAACCAGCTGCTGCGGCTTGGTCACCGCCGGGCCGTGCGCCGGGTAATAGATGCGGTCCTTGCGCTGCCTGAGTTTGCCGAGGCTGCGCATATAATCGCCCATGTCGCCGTCGGGCGGCACGACCACAGTAGTCGACCAGGCCATGATATGATCGCCGGTGAACAGCGCGCCCTCCCCCGCCCCGCCCTCGACCGCGAAGCACAAATGGTTCGAGGTGTGACCGGGGGTGGCCACCGCGACCAGCCGGAGGCCATCGACCGCGATCGCCTCCCCATCCGACAATATGCGATCGGGCGCATAATCGAAATCGAAGCTGGCGTCGGCGCGCGGCCCGGCCGTCTCCATCGCCAGCGGGGCACAGCCGATGATCGGCGAGCCAATGGCGGCGGCAAGCGCGCGGCTGGCCGGGCTGTGGTCGCGGTGGGTGTGGGTGCAGGCGATCGCCGCCACCGGCCGCCCGGCGATGGCCGCGATCAGCGCCTCGACATGGTCGGGAACGGCGGGGCCGGGATCGACCACCACCAGCTCGGCTTCGCCGACCAGGTAGGTCTGCGTGCCGGTGAAGGTGAACGGTGAGGGGTTGCCGGCGAGTATCCGGGCAATGCCGGGCTCGCAGCGATCGACCAAGGCGTAGGGCACGTCCACCGCCAGCCGCTGTGGCATGGCCGGCCCGCTTACGCCAAGCGCTTAGTTGGGGCGCACTACGGCTTCGGCATCGGCCGGCGATGCCGTAGCGCGCCGCGCGGCAACACCCATCGCCCGCGCGTAAACGCCGTCGAACAGCTCGGTCATGCACTTCGCCCAGCTGAACTGTTCGGCATGGAGGCGGGCACGCTGTCCCATGGCGCGATGGTCGCCGGCCCACACCTTGGCGATGTTGGCGGCCATCGCTGCCGCATCCTCGATTGGCGAAAGGCGGCCAAGGTCGCTCGGCACGCGATCGAGCATCGCTCCTGCGGCGATGCCGACCACCGGTAGCCCCGACGCCTGGGCCTCGATGATCGAAATGCCGAACGTCTCGTCGGCCATGCCCGACACATAGATGTCCGCGCTGGCCAGCCATCGCGCGAGCTCGCGCCGGTCGCCGACATAGCCCGGCGCATGGAGCCTGCGCCCCTCGGCAAGCGCGATCATCGGCTCGCGCAATGGCCCGTCGCCAAGCAGAACGAGCGAGGCGTTCATCGCTTCGGGCAGGCTGAGGAAGGCCTTGACCACGGTCTGCGGCCGCTTTTCGACGTCAAGCCTCCCCGCGTAAATCAACAGCGGGTCACGATCGGCCACGCCGAGTCTGGCGCGAAGTTCCGGGTCGCGCTTGTCGGGGCTGAATTCGGCAAGCTCGACACCGAGCGGCACGACGTCGATCGGATCCACGCCGAGTGCTCGCAGCTTGGCCGCCCCGCCATGCTCGCTCAGTCCATAGACTATATCGAACCGGCGATAGAGGCGCCCGCAATAGTCATAGCCGCGTTGCGCCGCCCAGTCGCCGACGC
>JBDSMA010000114.1:0-1635 GCA_039916085.1 Sphingomicrobium sp. | reverse complement strand
CCTTCGTAACTCATGGGTCGGCCGATCAAATAGCCTTGGGCAGCGTCGCACTTCATGGCGACTAGTGCGTCGAGCGTTTCGCGATTCTCGACCCCTTCGGCGACTACGGTGCGGCCGAGCGAGTGGGCGAGGGCGATGGTCGACTTAACCATGAGCAGATCGCTGCGGGTGTCGTTCATCGCCTTGATGAACCCCTGGTCGATCTTGATTTCGCTCGCCGGGATTTTCTTCAGATAGTCGAGGGTCGACATGCCGGTGCCATAATCGTCGATCGAGATGGTGATGCCGAGGTCGCGCAGGCGGATCAGCGGATCGAGGTCGGATCCATCATTGGCCAGCGCTGCGGTTTCGGTCAGCTCGAGCGTCAGTCGCGACGGGTCGAGGCGATGCTCCTCGAGCAGGCTGCGGACCTCGCCCGGCAGGGTCCGGCGCGACAGGGTGCGGGCCGACAGGTTGACCGAGATGTGGAACGGGGTGCCGGCGTGGTTGATCGCCGCCGCGGCGGCGATCGCCCGGTCGAGCATGAACAGGGTCAGTCGGTCTATGCGGCCGTGCTGTTCGGCCGCGGTGATGAACTCGTGCGGGCTGATCGGTCCCTTTTCCGGATGGGTCCAGCGGGCGAGCGCCTCGGCGCCGCGAATGCGGTTGGTCGTCAGGTCAAGCTGCGGCTGATAGGCGACCCACACTTCGCCGCGGTCGATCGCCTGATCGAGTTGGGCGAGCAGGGACAGGCGCCAATTTTCGTCCTTAAACCGCTCGGGGTCGTGGTATTTCCACTTGAGGCCCTCGGCGGCGGCTTCGTCGGCGGCGACCAGCGCGCTGCCCAGCCGGTTGGCGACCGTCCGGCCGCTGCCGATTTCGACCCCGAAGCTGATTGCGATATCATAGCTGGTTTTGCCAATCCGCGCCGGGCTGCGGAACAAAGCGTGGAGCGCTTCGACATGATGGCCGACAGCAATCCCCGGCTCGGCCAGCCAGGCGAATATGCCCTCGTCGCCCTGGTAGATCGGGGTCTTGGAGGTACCGACGCTCAGCCGGGCGACGATCTGCTCGATCAGCGCGCGTTCGTCGGCGGCGGTGAGGGTCGCGGCGAGTTGCGGATAGTTGAGCACGCGCGCGACGATCAGGGCCCGGTCGCCGCTGTGCCGCCGCGCCTTGAGCGCGTTGATATTGGGCAGGCCGCTGCCCGAATTGATGAACCCGCTGGCGCGATAGCGGCGCCAGCCGACTACCGTGGCGGCGGCAGTAAGGACGAACAAGCCGGGGACGACGTCAAAGAACCAGTGATAGCGTTCGCTGATCATCGGCAAGCAGGCCACCGACAGCGCGCCGCCACCGATCTGGGCGAGTTGCACCCGTGTGCGGGGACGGCGAAGAGCGCTGGTGGCGATCAGCATGGCAACCAGCATCGCCGGGAGCCAGCCGAAATCGAGCGGGCGGCCAAGCTTGAGCGTTTCGGCGGCATAGATATGGGTGAACACGCCGCCGTAGCGGCCACGGCCCGGGATCGTGAGCTGATCGCCAAGCGACACCGCGGTCTGGCCGAGGATCACTGTTTTGCCCTTGAGCCGCGTCAGATCTGCCTTGCCGGACAAGACATCGATCGCGCTCAATCGGGGAATCGAACTCAGGCGG
>JBDSMA010000113.1:0-2529 GCA_039916085.1 Sphingomicrobium sp. | reverse complement strand
GCGGCATCCACCCCGCTCGCGCTTCAAGTCGCCGGCGGTTTTCGCACCGCCGATCAAGTCGCGATTATGCTCGATGCTGGCGTTTCGCGGGTCGTCATTGGCAGCCTCGCACTGACCGATCCCGCGGCCTTCGCCGCCATGTTAACCCGCTTCGGCCCGGATCGTCTTACGCTCGCGCTCGACGTCCGGCTTGACGGTGACGCCGCGATGGTCGCCACCCACGGCTGGGAGCGCGGCTCGGGCCTCAGGCTCGGCGAGGTTCTCGGCCAATTTCCAACGGTCCGCCACGTGCTGGTCACCGATATTGCCCGCGACGGAATGCTGACTGGCCCGAACATCGCGCTGATGAACTCGATCCTGTCCGATTTTCCATACGTTTCATTGCAAGCGTCGGGCGGCGTCGCGTCTCTTGCCGATCTCGATGCCCTGCGCGCGACCGGCGCCGCGTCCGCCATCGTCGGCAAGGCGATCTGGGAGGGGCAGTTCACCGTTGCCGAAGGGATCGCCCATGCCCGCGGCTAGGATCATTCCGTGCCTCGACGTTGCCGATGGACGCGTCGTCAAGGGCGTCCAGTTTCGCGATCACCGCGACGTCGGCGATATCGTCGATCACGCGCTGCGCTACCGCGACGAAGGCGCTGACGAGCTCGTCTTCTACGACATTACCGCCAGCGCCGATGGCCGCAGCCTCGAGATCGACTGGGTGCGCCGCGTCTCGGCAGTGATCGATATCCCCTTTTCGGTCGCCGGCGGGATCGGCGATGTCGAGACGGCGGCGCGATGTCTCGGCGCCGGGGCGGACAAGATCAGCGTCAACTCACCCGCGCTCGAACGGCCCGAGCTGATTTCAGAACTAGCCGACGCGTTCGGCCGCCAATGCGTCGTCGTCGGCATCGACAGTTTGCGCGGCAAAGAGGGACGACTGATCGTCAAACAATATACCGGCCGTCCCGACGCCACGCGGGAATCAGGCCGCGACACCATCTCCTGGGCGAGCAGGGCGACCGCTTTGGGGGCAGGCGAAATCGTCTTGAACTGCATCGATCGTGACGGCGTGCGCGGGGGCTATGACCTCGAACAGATCCGCGCACTGGTCGCCGCGGTTGACGTTCCGGTCATCGCCTCGGGCGGCGCCGGGACGATGGCGCATTTCGCGGAAGCCTTCGCCGCCGGTGCGAGCGGCGCGCTGGCCGCCAGCGTGTTTCACGACCGCCGCATCGCCATCTGCGATCTCAAACAGTATCTTGCCGGCCAAGCCATCGAGGTCCGCGCATGATCGACCCTGACACCCTCGACTGGGCCAAGATGGACGGCCTCATCCCAGCCATAGTCCAGGACGCCGCATCGGGCGAGGTGCGAATGCTCGGCTACATGGACCGCGCCGCGTTGGACGCGACGCTGGCCGACAAGCTGGTGACTTTTCACAGTAGAGCGCGGCGAACATCATGGCGAAAGGGCGACACCAGCGGCAATTTGCTCGATCTGGTCGACATATCGGCCGACTGCGACCGCGACGCGCTGCTCGTCCTTGCCTTCCCGCGCGGCCCCACTTGCCACACCGGAACCGCCTCCTGCTTCGGCAGCGATGGCCCTCCCGGTATCGGCTTTCTTGCCATGTTGGCAAACCTCATCGAACAGCGAAGCAAAGCCGATCTCGCGACAAGCTATACCGCCCGCTTGATAGCCAGCGGCAGCAAACGAATCGCCCAGAAAGTTGGCGAGGAAGGCGTCGAAGTCGCCCTCGCCGCGATCTCCGGTGACGCTGCCGAATTGACCAGCGAAGCCGCCGATCTGGTCTACCACCTTACCGTCCTGCTTCAAGCCAGCGAGACGTCTTGGGACGCCGTGATAACCGAACTCAGGCGCCGTCATGCGGCGAGCAGCGCGACCGCCTCATCATAAAGCGCCAGGCTCGCGGCGGCGACGATTTTGCCGTCGCCGAAGTCGTCCCCGCCCGCCCAGTTGCCGATACAGCCGCCGGCTCCGCGCACGACCGCGATCAGCGCTTCATAATCATGGCATTTGAGTCCGCTCTCGATCACCAGGTCGATGTCCCCGGTGGCGACTCGCGCATAAGCCAGCGCATCGAGGCCGAAGCGGGTCATGCGCGATGCGAGCCGCACTCGCTCGAAGGACGCAGCTTCGTGCGCATCGAACAGGTGCGCGTCGGTCGTCGCCAGTCGAGCGTCGCTAATCGCTGCACATCCGCTGGAGCGGACCAGAACGCCATTGCGCCGCGTTTCGCCGCCACAACCGATCAGCGTTTCGTCCAGGTCGGGCAGGTCGATCATTCCCGCCACGTGGCGCTCGTCCTGGATCAGGCCGACGAGGATCGCCCAGCTCGGCAATCCGCAGATCAGCGCGCCCGTGCCATCGACTGGGTCGAGGCTCCAGCGGATCGCGGCACCGCCTCGCACCATTCCAAATTCCTCGCCCCAGATGCCATGGTCGGGAAAGCGCAGCTCGATCAGTGACCGCATCGCCCGTTCGGCCGAGCGGTCCGCCGCCGTGACCGGATCAAACCGGTCA
>JBDSMA010000112.1:0-4507 GCA_039916085.1 Sphingomicrobium sp. | reverse complement strand
GTCGCGGCCATCGCCCAGGTCGTGCGCGACATTAGCGAACCCAGCGATACGCGCCCGCTGGACCAGGCGACGCTGGGCCTCGTCCTCCTCGCCATTGGCGACAGCCTCGCCGGCGCCGAAGTCGCCCGCGCCTGCGGCCTCCCCAAAACCGCCGCCCGCGATATCGCCGTGCGGCAAGTCATTGCAGTGCTGGCGGGGAAGGTCAGAGGCGAGGCTTAGCGGAGCCGAAGGCTCCCTTCCTATCCCGCGAGGATCGCCGCGGCGGTTTCCTCGATGGTCCCGGCGACGAGCAAGGAATCACCGCCGACAACACCGACTTTGGTCTGGCCATTTTCGTGGGTCCGGAGCCAGGCAACATTTTCCGCGACAACCAGATAATCGCCGCCGCGCGACTTGAGCAGAATGAACTTCATGGAAACCGTCTCCTGACCAGGACGGCTTAGCGCAGCGGCATAAGGATCGCGTTAACGGGCAAATTGCGCCTTATTCGCTCAAAGCCCGCCGAAATACTTCTCCAGCTTGTCGACCTGGTCCAGCTCGGCAGCGACCGATGACGTCGCCAGCGCCGTATCGTGCTTCGCCGCCGCGGTTTCCATGTCGGCCAGCGCCGCCTCGAACGGCCCGGTAACCGTCTTGTCCTTGACCTTTGGCGCCACAGCGGTCCAGCGGTCACGCCCAAAGCTCGCCGCCGTCTTCATGTCGTCCCACCGCACCGGCACCGCCTTGAGGTCGGCCTGATAACGGAAGCCGGCATAATCGAGCAGGCTGACATCGGACGGCACCTTCGTCGCCGCTGGGACGGAACTGACCAGCGCGCGATAGATTTCAATCGATGAAATGGCGAGGTCGGCCGATTTGCCGCCGGCGCGGCTGCGATCGACCTCCTTGAGCAAGCCATCGATCTTGGTTGCGACGGCGGCGGGCAGAAGGGGGCGAACACCAGCGATCGCCTTGTGACCGGCGGCGATCGTCGCATCCAGCTTGGCGGGCGGATCGGAAAAGGCCGTTTCGGTCAGCAACTCGAATGGTTCGGCGGCCGCGAGCAGCCGATCGGTCGGGCTTTGCGACGCCGGCGGCTGCGCGGCTTCGACCCTGGCCTTGGCTTCGGACTGCTGCTCCTCGGACGTTTGGGCGTTGCCCCCTTGCTGCTTAGGTCCGCAGGCGGTGAGCGTTATCGCCAAGACGGACGTGGCGAGAAGAGCAAGATGTCGCATATTAGTCCCTTTCGATTGCCCGCCCCAAACGAATTTGCGTCGGACAAAGATCCACTTGACCAGCGCGCCCCCTGCCCTTTCGCCGCATTAGCCGCTAAGGGGCGCGCCATGCATTTTCTCGACCAGGCCAAGATATTCATTCGCTCGGGCGGAGGCGGGCCCGGCGCGGTCAGTTTCCGGCGCGAGAAATTCATGGAATATGGCGGCCCCGACGGCGGCCAGGGCGGCAAGGGCGGCGATATCGTGTTCGAAGCCGTGCCCGGCCTCAACACCCTTATCGATTTTCGCTACACCCAGCATTTCCGCGCGCCCCGCGGCAAGGGCGGCGCGGGCTCCAACATGACCGGTGCCGGCGGCAGGGACCTGGTGATCAAGGTCCCTGTCGGGACCCAGATCCTCGCCGACGACGAGGACCGCAGCCTGCTCGCCGACTTCACCCACGAAGGCCAGCGCATTCATTTCTTGAAGGGCGGCGATGGCGGGCGCGGCAACGCCAGCTACAAAACGTCGACCAACCGCGCCCCTCGGCAGCACGGCACCGGCTGGCCGGCCGAGGAAATGTATGTCTGGCTGCGCCTCAAGCTGATGGCCGACTGCGGACTGGTCGGCCTGCCCAACGCTGGCAAATCGACCTTCCTCAACCGCACCACCAACGCCGTGGCCAAGGTCGGCGAATATCCGTTCACGACCTTGAAGCCGCAGTTGGGCGTGGTTCGCCACAAGGGTCGCGAATTCGTGCTCGCCGATATTCCCGGTCTGATCGAGGGCGCCGCCGAGGGTGCCGGGATCGGCGATCGCTTCCTCGGCCATGTCGAGCGCACCCGCGTCCTGCTCCACCTCGTCGATGCCGCCGGCGACGATCCCGTCGAAGCGTGGCGAATCGTCCGTGGCGAACTCGAAGCCTATGGCGCGGGCCTCGAAGACAAGCCCGAGTTGCTCGCTTTGTCGCGCGCCGACCTGGTCGATGCCAAGGATATGGCCAAGCTGGCCAAGAAACTCGCCAAGGCCGCCGGCCACGATCCGTTCGTCATTTCCGCCGCGACCGGCGACGGGATCGATTCTTTGCTCGACGCCATCCTCGACGCACTCGGCGACGTCGTCGAGGCCGAGGACGAGAGCGAACCCGCCAGCGACTGGTCCCCGCTTTGAAGCTGTCGATTAGCGGCGCGACTGGCTTCGTCGGCAGCCGACTACTCGACGCCGCGCTGGCCGCCGGCCACAGCGTGCGCGCCCTCACCCGCCGCCCGCAGCCGGCACGGGCCGGGGTCGAATGGGTCGACGGCGCGCTCGACCAGCCCGCCAGTCTTGACCGACTGGTCGACGGCGCAGACTCGCTGATCCACGTCGCCGGGGTGATCAATGCTCCCGACGCAGCGGGCTTCGAGCGCGGCAATGTGATCGGCACCGGCGCCATCCTCGCCGCCGCCGAAAAAGCCGGCGTCCCGCGTTTCGTCCACGTTTCCTCGCTCGCCGCGCGGGAGCCCAAGCTATCGCTTTATGGCGGCTCCAAGTCGCGCTCGGAAACTCTCGTCGCCGCCAGCGCCTTGCCCTCGGCCATCGTCCGACCGCCCGCCGTGTACGGCCCCGGCGACCGGGAGACGCTCGAGCTGTTCCACATGGCCAAGCGCGGTCTCGTTCTGATGCCGCCAAAGGGCCGCTTGTCGCTGATCCACGTCGACGATCTGGCCAATCTGCTCCTCGTTCTCGCCGCCCCGGGGGCGCCGTCCGGCCTGACGGTTGAGCCCGACGACGGCCATCCCGGCGGTTGGACCCATGCCGAGTTCGCCGCCGCGCTTGGTCGAGCCGTCGGGCGCAAGGTGCTGGCGATCTCGGCCCCGGCGATGCTGGTCAAGCTGGCTGCCCGCGCCGATCGGCTGGTGCGCGGTGCCGGGGCCAGGCTGACCCCTGATCGGGCCGCTTATTTCTGCCATCCCGACTGGGTTGCCGACCCGGCCCGCGCCGCGCCGCCCTCGCTGTGGAGTCCCCGCATCCCGACCGAACGCGGCCTCGCCGACACCGCCGGCTGGTACCGCGCCGCCGGCTGGCTTTAACGCAGCAGCTGGAAGATGATCGCCGCGGCAGTCGCCAGCATGCCCCACAGGAACGCGGTGAAGCTCCAGTAAAGCCAGCTGTATTTGTCATCGCGCAGCAACTTGCCATGGTCCCACAAATCGGCCGCCAGCCGCCGATAGGTTTCCTCTTCGCTGCTCAGCACTTCGATCACTGCATCGACATAATCGGCCCGCGGCGCATTCACATAACTGCCGAAAAACAGGATGTTGGCCTTTTCGATCGGGATCGGGTTGGCCCGCATCCGGTTGGGCCGGACGGTCAGCACCCCGAACACGGTGGCGACGAACGAAAAAGCGGTCAGCACCAGCAGCGGCGCGCTGACCTTGCCTTCGGCCAGGCTGCCGATCGACATCGAGAAGACGACGAAGCTCGCGCCCATCAAGATCGACGCCTTCGTGTCGGCCATCCCCGATAGAGTGATATTGGTCGAATTGGCCGCCATCAGGAGGTTGTGCACCTCCTTGGGAAACTCATAGCCGGGGTCTCCCGGCCTAAGCCGAGCAGGAACTTCCGGGTCGCCGGGCCGCTGCTTCGTCTCGTTCATCGTACCACCCCAAGGAAGGCCGCATCAGAATATGCTTCGGGGCTGAGCGCAAGCCCTGTCATGCCGACGCCTCTTTACGGCCCCATTCGATTGCGAAAGCCCGACCTCCCGACTAGGACGCCTGCCATGACCGACCGAGCCGACACCGACGCCAGGGTGAAATCCCTGATCGAGCCCTTCAACAAGAAGGGCATCGAAGTCCTGGACTCGACCCGCTTCGCCCAGGATCTTGAGTGGGACAGCCTGACCGTGCTCGATTTCGTCGCGACGATTGAGGATGAGTTCGACATTCTCATCACCATGAACCAGCAGGCCGAGATCGAGACAGTCGGCCAGCTGGTCGACGCGGTCGAGAAAATGAAAGGTTGAGCGGGCCCGTGTCCGACCTCTTCTCCAAATTCGACGCGCTGATCGAAACCCGCGAACAATTGCTCTCGACCGGCCTGACCGATCCGTTCAATTTGGTCATGGAGCGAGTCCTGTCACCGACCGTAGCGGTGTGCAACGGGCGCGAGACGATCCTGCTGGGCACCTACAATTACATGGGCATGACATTCGACCGCGACGTCATCGCCGCGGGCAAGCAAGCGCTCGACGAATATGGCTCGGGCACCACCGGCAGCCGCGTGCTCAACGGCACCTACGCCGGGCACAAGGCATGCGAGGAAGCGCTCAA
>JBDSMA010000111.1:0-2763 GCA_039916085.1 Sphingomicrobium sp. | reverse complement strand
AGGTTTGGTCGCGCTAAGGGTGGGAGAGTCGCCATGAAGTTCGTCGTCCTCGCTTGCCTTGCCACTGCCGCCTCTACCTCGGCCGTCGCGGCGCCGGCGCCGGAGGTTCGCATCGATCTCGCCAGTTTCTCGATCGCTCCCAGGCCGATTCACCTATCCGCAAGCCAACCGGTGCGGCTGATTATCGCCAACAGTTCTGGCAGCGGGCACGACTTCACCGCGCCGGGCCTGTTCGCGACGGCCCGCAACGTTAGCGGCCCGGTCGTTCGCGGCTCGGTCGAGCTTGCGCCGCACCAGTCGGCGGTGGTCGATCTGACCCCGGCGCGCGGGCGCTACAAGGCCAAGTGCGGGCACTTCGGCCATGCGCTGATGGGCATGAAGGGCCTTGTCATCGTCGACTGACGAGTCCCGGTTCAAGCCACCGCCTTGCTTCGCGACGCGGCCATCGCCTGGACCAGCTTGAGTGCCTCGTGCGCAGACAGCGCCGCGCCCTCCTGCCACGTACCGACGTAAGACAGATGCTCCCCGGCAAAGACGATCGGTCCCTCGGGACGGAGCAATTCTTCATAACGGGCGCCGCGCCGTTCATTGCCCCATTCAGGGCCGATCGCGCCGACCCCTTCGCTATATTGAACCTGGCCCCAGTTGATCGCTAGCGGACTCGCCAGCAAGTGGCTGCGACCCGGATGCATCGCTTCGATCGAGCCGCGGGCGATGGCGATCTGCTCGGCCATCGGCAGCTTGACGAATGCCTCGGGCGTGTCCTGGTGCGTCCAACCGCCAACATAAGCGCCGACCAGCACCCCGCGCGCTGAATTGAACCCGCTCGACGGGTACATGATGTTTTCGTTCAGCCGGTCGGTCCAGCCAAGCCCGCCGTAGATGGCGTCGTCGGTTTCCCAGAAGCGCGGTGCCTCGAACGCGATCTTGGCGCTGTGGAGATAGGGCAAGCCCTTTAGCGCGGCGCGTTTGGCGGCCGAAAAATCGTTCGGGATCCGCTCCAGCACCGGCACCGGGATCGTGCAGATGCAATAATCGGCGCTGACCGCCCCGCGACGATGCTCGACGCGCACCCCCTGCCCTTCGCGGCGGATGGCGGTGATCGGAACATTGAACTGCACGCTTGGCTTGACCTGGTCGTAGATGGCGTGGGCGATGCGATCCATGCCGCCGACCGGCTGCATCATCGTCGCCTGGAAATCGCTGATCTGGTCGAACAGATATGGCAGCGCGATTGCTCGATTGGGCAGCAATTGCTTTAGCGTCAGCGGCGGCTCTGGAATCCCGGGATTCTGATAACCTCCGGGCCATTTGCTAAATCCGCCATCGCCATTGGGCGCGGCAACGCCCTTGTCGTCGAGCGTCGCCCAAGCCCCCAGGAACATGCGAAAGGCGGCGATCTCGTCATGCGGCATCGCCTGGTCGAGAGCATGTTTGTCGATCGCCTTGGCGAGCAGTTCCCCGATCCGCTGGTGAAGCCCATTGATCATCTTGCGCTGCGGCACGACTTGCCCGCCGAAATCCCATTTCGCGCTGTCGTTGGAATTGACGAACACTTCCAGCGGCACGCCGAACTGGCGCGCGTAACCAAGGATCAGCGTGTGCGTCGAAGGCAGCCGCGCCGGGCCGGCGTTGAAATACAGCCCATCGCTGAAATTCGCCTGCTGCAGCGGGCGGTCGATCTGGCTTACCCGGTCTCGCCCGCGGATCGTCCACGCCCGGCCGCCGACCCGCTCGCGCGCTTCGAGCACGGTCACGTCATAGCCCGCGCGGCGTAGCTCATAAGCGGAGACCAGGCCGGCAATTCCGGCGCCGAGAACGACCACTTTCTTGCCGCCGCCCGACCCTGGCGGTAGCTCGAAATCGGTGGCATTGGCCGGGGTCACCGCCGCCAGGCCGATCGCCTGCATCGCCGCGAAGGTCGCTCCTGCCCCGCCAACCGCGCCGATGCGCAGCAGCATGTCCCGCCGAGTGAATGCCATCTCCCTGTCCCCTGCTCCGAAAATCCGGTTAGCGCGCGTTCCCCGTCGGGATGATCACCGGATCGAACCGGTCGTTGCGCGCCGCCGTCACCTCGATCTCCGCCAGCCAGCCGGGGTTGACCAGGCCCGCCACCTGCATCGTCGAGCGCGCCGGCTTGTTCGGCTGCGCCGCCGTCCCAAACCGTTCAATGTAGGCGCGCATCATCCCCGCGAAATCCATCCGCGCCTGCCCTGGCGGCGCGACCAAAAACACGCGCATCATGACGATGTCCTCCATCCCCATTCTTTGTTCGCGCAGGATGACTTCGATCTTGTCGAGGATCGAGCGGGTCTGGGCGTAGGTATTGCCATAGCGCGCCGGTGAGCCTTCGGGCGCCTTTGGGTCGATGGCGTCGGGCACCGTCCCGCTGACATAGACGATGCGGCTTTCCGGCGGGACCTGCACGGAGGCCGAAATCGGGACCCCCGCCGCGCCGATCCGCCGGACCATTTCCCCGCGCGGTACGGGCGCCGTGACGCAACCGGCGAGCGTCAAGACTATCAGTCCGGAAAAGATGATCCGCATGCGACTCGCCCCCTTGCCGTGCAATCGCAATGCTGGCGCAATTTCTGCGGCGAAGGAAGGGCGCGGCTCCGTGGCTCGCGCCGACCCTGCTCGAATTAGCGAACGAAATAGATCGCGTCGTACCGGGTCAGGTAGCGCGGCGACCGATTGGCAACCCCGGCCCCCAGCGGCTCGAACCGTTGCGTTTTGGCCATCTCGCAGGAAGCCTGAGTGAAC
>JBDSMA010000110.1:0-2431 GCA_039916085.1 Sphingomicrobium sp. | reverse complement strand
GGCCCGTAATTCTGGCTGTGCTGGGCGCCGACCCGGCTGGCCGATCCGTTGGGGCCGCGGAACACGATCGGGCAGCGCATCTGACCGCCCGACATATAATTGGTCTTGGCCGCCGAATTGATGATGTGGTCGATCGCCTGCATCGCGAAGTTGAAGGTCATGAACTCGACGATCGGCCGAAGCCCGCCCATCGCCGCGCCAACGCCCAATCCGGCAAAGCCATATTCGGTGATCGGCGTATCGACCACGCGGCGCGGCCCGAATTCCTCAAGCAGCCCCTGGGTGACCTTGTAGGCGCCCTGATATTGCGCGACTTCTTCACCCATCACGAACACCCGCTCGTCGCGGCGCATTTCCTCGGCCATCGCATCACGCAAGGCCTCGCGTACGGAGGTGGGCTTACCTTCTCCTCTGGAGGGAGAGGGCGGAGCCGCGACCGCGGTGGGGGGTGAGGGGGTGGTCGGAGTCGGTTGCTCGGCTTGGGGAACGGCAGGCGCATCAGAATCGCTTTGACTAGCTTCGCCAGTTTCCACCGCCTCCCCGCCCATCAACGCGATCACCGTGCCGACCTTGACCCCGTCCGAGCCCTCGGGGACGAGGATCTTGGAGATCGTCCCCTCGTCGACCGCTTCGAATTCCATCGTCGCTTTGTCGGTCTCGATTTCCGCCAATATATCGCCCGACGACACCGTGTCGCCCTCCTTGACCAGCCATTTCGCCAGCGTCCCCTCCTCCATCGTCGGGGACAAAGCGGGCATTTTGAGCTCGATGCCCATCAGTAAGTCTCCACCAGCACGTCGGTGAACAGCTCCGCCGCCTCGGGCTCGGGCGCTTCTTCGGCATATTTGGCGGCGTCGACGACGATCTGCTTGATGTCCTTGTCGATCGCCGCCAGCTCCGCCTCGCCAACGCCATGCTTGGCCAGCGCCGCGGTGGCGTGGGTGATCGGGTCGTTATGCTCGCGGTAATCCTGCACTTCCTCGCGCGTCCGGTATTTCGCCGGGTCGCTCATCGAATGGCCGCGGTAGCGATAGGTCAGCAATTCGAGGATGATCGGCCCCTTGCCGCCTTGCGTCCACGCCATCGCTTCCTCGGCCGCGCCGCGCACCGCCAGCACGTCCATCCCGTCGACCTGGATGCCCGGGATGCGATGACTCTCCCCGCGCTTGTAAAAGTCGGGCTCCGAAGACGACCGCTCGACCGACGTGCCCATGGCATATTTGTTGTTCTCGATCGCGTAGATCACCGGCAGGTTCCACAGCTTGGCCATGTTGAAGCTTTCATAGACCTGGCCCTGGTTGGCGGCGCCGTCCCCGAAGTAAGCGAGGCAGGTGCCCCCGTCCTTGGTGTACTGGTGTTTGAAGGCCAGCCCGGTGCCGAGCGAGACCTGCGCCCCGACAATGCCGTGGCCGCCGTAAAAACCGTGGTTGACGCTGAACATGTGCATCGATCCGCCCTTGCCCTTGGAAATGCCGGCGGCGCGGCCGGTGAGTTCGGCCATGATCAGCTTGGGGTCGATGCCGTAAGCCAACATGTGGCCATGGTCGCGATAGCCGGTGATGACGCTGTCGCGCCCGACCTTCATCGCCGACTGCAGGCCGACGGCGACCGCTTCCTGGCCGATGTACAGGTGGCAGAAGCCGCCGATCAGCCCGAGGCCATATAATTGCCCGGCGCGTTCCTCGAAGCGGCGGATGAGCAGCATCTGCTTGTAGAAATCGAGCAATTCGTCCTTGCTCGCGGCATAGGGTCGCGGCTCGCCTGGGCGCTCCCTATTGGACGTCGGCGCCGCCGTCGGGACAGCGGCCTTCGATTTGGCGGATCGCGCCACAAGCCTCTCCAGTCATGTTCTAGTTAGGCGCGCTATAGGAGCGGCGGGGCGGCAAGGGCAATGCCGGTGAACCGCTAGTTGAGCGGTACGACCACTTCGTCGGGGCGGACAAGGCCGAGGTCGCGGCGGACCAGTTCGTCGGCCATGTCGGGATCGGCCTTGTTCGGGTCGAGCAGCGCCGAGCGGTGCTTCAATTCGGCGCGGTGCGCCTGGAGCGTGGCCAACTCGCCTTGGCGTTCCTTCAACGTCCGGCTGTAGCCACCCCATGCCAGCAGGCCGTTCGACCCGGCGACGGCATAAGTCGCGAAATTGCCGACGACGATCAGCGCCAGCGCCGGCCACATTGCCCGCCGGATCAATCCGATGCTTTTTGACGCCCCGCCCATATTCCTAAAGAATCAGAAACATGACGTCATGGCAAGGGATATTCGCGATGATTCACAACTATTTCCCCGTTGCTTAGCAGCGCTTGTAGGCACGCAGCGCCGCAACTCCGGGGTAACGCGCGGAGTCGCCAAGCTCTTCCTCGATCCGCAGGAGCTGGTTGTACTTGGCGGTGCGGTCGCTTCGCGCCAGGCTGCCGGTCTTGATCTGGCCGCA
>JBDSMA010000109.1:0-12279 GCA_039916085.1 Sphingomicrobium sp. | reverse complement strand
GGGGTTGCCCTGGTGGAAGTCGCCGGCGCGCTCGATACCAACGGCCGAATGGCCGGGCGAGCGCAGCTCGTGGCCAAGTTCGGCAGCGTCAACGTCAATGCCGCCTCGTTCTACACCAACGGCTTCGGCACCGTGTCCGACAAGGCGCTGAAGAGCGAGCAGCGGCTGGGGCTGTCGGTGCCGGTCAAGCTTGGCAGCGTCCGGCTGCCGATAGGGGCGGATATCCGCCTGCTCAATCGGATGGATGGGACCAGCGCGATCGATGCCAGTACCAGGCTCGGCGCGCAGATCGGCCGATTTAACCTGTCGAGCGAGACTCGCTACACCCGCGAACTTAAGCGTCGCGCGGCGGATGGCGACCTTTCACCGGAGAAATGGGAAGCATCGTTGATCGGAACGGCCCGGATCGGCCGGATCCGGCTGCGCGGTCTGACGCGGTTTGATATTTTGCCACAAAGCCGCTTCCGCAGCGCGGAAATGACCGCCAGCTGGTCGGCCGGCGAGCATAGCGACTGGGAAAGCGGGCTGGCCTATGAGGCCGACTTCCATCGAGTGCGAGCGCGGGTCAGTCATGTGCAACGTTTCGCCATGATGGGGGTCGCGCTGACGGGGGAGGCGGCCAGCGACGGCTCGGTTGCCGCTGGCGTGAGCCTGAGCTTCTCGATGGATCCGTTCCGCGGCAATTTTCGCCCGACCAGCGACCGGCTGGCGAGCAGCGGCGCGGTGCGCGCGCGAGTGTATGAGGATCTCAACGAAAACGGCCGCCGCGACGCCGGCGAGCCGGTCGCGGCTAAAGCGCTGATTACCGCCGGCATGCGCCCGGCCGACCGCGCCACCGACAGCGGCGGCGAAGTCACGCTCGGCGGGCTCGCGCCTTATGTGCCGGTGGCGATCGGGATCGACCAGACCACCCTCGACAATCCCGCGCTGACCCCCGAAAAGCCAGCTCAGCTGGTCATCCCGCGCCCTGGCGTGTCGGCGATGATCGACATCGCTTTGGTCGGCGGCGGTTCGGTCGAAGGGATTGCGGTGCGCGAGGACCATCGCGAATTTGAAGGCCTGGACATCGAACTGATCGACGCCGCTGGGCAGGTTATCGCCACCACCCGCAGCGACCTCGACGGCTATTTCCTGTTCGAGCGGGTGCGCTACGGCCATTACCGGCTGCGCCTGACAAGTGCGACCGCGGCCGCGATCCACGCCCCGCGCGAACTCGCCGCCGTGGTCGACGTCACTCATGAGCGGCCGCTGGCCCGCATCGGCATGGTCACCGTCAGGCCAGCTCCGCAACTGGCAACCGTCGAGCGTTAACCCAGTCGTCTGAGACGACTTCGCCAGCCCATATGCGATTGCGTCGCAATAGAATGGTTTCCTGGTGCGGTCGAGAAGACTCGAACTTCCACGGCCTTTCGGCCACAGCGACCTCAACGCTGCGCGTCTACCAGTTCCGCCACGACCGCATTCGTGAAAAACCGCCGCCGACGCCAAGCGTCAGCGGCCCTGGTGAGGCGCGGCGTCTAGCAAAGCGTCCGGGCGCGCGCAACGGGCGAAAAATGTCCTTCATCGGGACAATGGTAAATGCCCTGTTTACCTAGTCGCGGCGGTAGTTCTAGTTTGTCCGATGGGCAGCCCGCTCCTCCTCCTGCTCGCCGCCGCGGCTTCACCCGCCAGCCCCGCCGCGCCTGTGTCGGCTGCAGGGGTCGCGACGGTCCGCATCCTGGTTCCTGCCCTGGTTGGCGAAGGGTTGCCCGCGCCGCGGCCGGGCATGACTCCGCACGACTCCTCGATCACGCTGCCCAATGGGCAAAGCGCGCCAATCCGCCTCTACGAATTCGAATGATCAGCTCGCCGCGTCGCCCAGCGTCACGGTCAGCTCGTCGCCACCTTGGGGAATATCGACCTCGGCGCTGTTGAAGCTCGCGCTGCCGCGCGGCGGCAGGACGCGGGCCGGCGGAGCGATGGTCCATTGGTAGACCAGCTTGCGCGACGCTTTGTTGCGCAGCGAGGCGCGGATCGGCGGAACCGCCTGCTCGTCGTCGGTCGGGTTGATGACCCGCCCGCTGATTGCCAGCAATTCATTGCCGCTGGCCAGCTTCTGTCGGTCGCTGTTGGTCAGCATGACCTCGAGCTTGGTATTGCCGCTGCCGGCCAGGCCAACGCGGGCCTTGAGGGCCGACGGCGCGAGGACCCAGAAAGCGGCCGCGGCGATGGCGACCAGCGCGAGAATGATCAGCGCCGCGCGCAGCCCCCGCCCGCGCGGCTCATCCTCGTCGAAATCGGGAATGCCAAACTCTTCGTCATAGCCGGGTTCGGTCTCTTCAGTCGCGGTCGCCTCCTCGCTGGCCATGACGGGTTCGGCATAGTCCGACACCATCTCCTCGTCGCCGGCCATTGCGGGGACATCGCCAAGGCCTTCCTCGGCCGGGTCATCGGGGTCGGCCAGCGGCGGCCCGCCGATCAACGCGTCAGGCCTGGCCTCCTGCCCATCGGCGGGCTTCCCCTCGGTGGCAGGGAGCGTCATGACGTCATCCTCCCCCTCTGGCGGATGCTCGTGCCAGCTATGCTTGCACGCGGCGCAGCGCACTCGCCGTCCGCCCGGCGGGATGGCCCCGTCCTTGAGCACATATTTGGTGTCGCACGCGGGGCAGGTGAGGATCATCGGGCGGCAAACCTCGCACGGGCAGGAAGCCTTGGGTAAACAGCAACGCGTCCGGCTTGGCAAGGCGGCGCGCGCTGTGCGACACGGGGGCAGGTTGGCGAAGGAGCGGCGGGGTTGCACACGATCGTCGAATTCGACCGGGTCGGTTTGCGGTATGGGACCGGCGGCGAAGTGCTGCGCGACCTCGATTTCCGCCTGGCCGAGGGCGGTTTCTACTTCCTCACCGGCGCGTCGGGCGCGGGCAAGACCTCTCTGTTGAAGCTGCTTTACCTCGCTCAGCGCCCGACGCGCGGGCGCATCCGACTGTTCGGCGAGGAATTGAGCGAGGCGCCGCGCGACGCGTTGCCGCCGTTCCGCCGGCGGATAGGCGTGGTGTTCCAGGATTTCCGCCTGCTTCGGCATTTGTCGGCGTTCGACAATGTCGCGCTGCCGCTCCGCGTCGCCGGGGCAAGCGAGGAAGACGTCGAGGGCCCGGTGCGTGAAATGCTCGCCTGGGTCGGCCTCGCCGACCGTGCCAGCGCCCGCCCGCCGACGTTGTCGGGCGGTGAACAGCAGCGCGTCGCCATCGCCCGCGCGGTCATCGCCCGGCCCGAGCTGCTGGTCGCCGACGAACCAACCGGCAATGTCGACGCGGGCATGGCCGAACGCATTCTCCACTTGCTCACCGCGCTCAACCGGCTCGGCACGACAGTGATTGTCGCCACTCATGATCTCGGCGTCATAACCGCCACCCCGGGGGCGCAATTGATCCGGCTTGAGAATGGCAATCTGATCGACCCGACCGGTTCACTCAAGAACCCGCCGCTGCCGGCCGGCGCGGGCCGGGGCGGGGCATGATCGACCGGCTTCTCGGCACGCCGCCCGAACGGCGGTTGCTCGGCGGCGGGCGCCTGTCGGGCCCGACCCCGTGGTTGATCGCAATCATGATGTTCGTCATGATCAACGTCGCCGCGGCGGGGCTCGCGCTGGCCGGCAGCGCGCGGGTCGTGCGTGACGGGGTTGCCCACCGGCACATGGTGCAGATCGCCGACGGTCGCGCCGAGGCGCCGGCCGCGCTGGCAGCGCTAAAGGGGGCGCCAGGCGTGGTCTCGGCCACGCCCGTTCCGGAGGCGGAGCTGCGCGCAACGCTTGAGCGCTGGCTCGGGGCGGTCGCGCGCGATCCCGGCGCGGCGCTGCCGCTGCCGGTTCTGATCGACGTTGAACTGACCCCCGCCGCCGACCCCGAGACGGTTGCCGCGGCGGTCAGGCGGGCGGTACCGCGTGCCCAGTTGGTCAGCAACAAGGCCCGCCTCGGGCCCGTGCTCGGCGCGCTCGATTCGCTCGCCTGGCTGACCGCGGCACTGGTCGCGCTGGTCGCGGCGGCGACGGCTGCGGCGGTGGTGCTGGCGACGCGCAGCGCATTGGAAGCGCAGCGCGCGACGATCGAAGTGATGCACGGCATCGGCGCGACCGACGAGCAGGTCGCCTGGCTGTTCCAGCGCAAGATCGCGCTCGATGCGCTAGCCGGGGGCGTGGCCGGCGCACTGCTCGCCGCGCTGGCGCTGCTGCTGGTTACCGCCGGGGGGCTGTCGGGGGCGGGCGAGTGGACCGGCGGGCGCCTGCTCGGGCCGGCGGACCTGCTGCTGCTTGTGCTGCTGCCGTTCGCCGCGACCTTGCTCGCGACGCTGGTTGCGCGCTGGACCGTGCTTCGGGCATTGCGTGCCGAGCTATGATCGCCCGCTTTGCCGCCTTTCTGCTGATCCTCTATCTGCTCGGCTTCGCTTTATTCGCGGTGACGCTGGGTCAGCCGGCCGCCGCCGGCAGTCCCGCGACGCAGGCAATCGTCGTTTTAACCGGCGGCACCGGACGGATCGAGCGGGGCGTCCGGCTGCTCGCGGCGGGCGAAGGCCAGCGGATGCTGATCGCCGGCGCCGACCCATCGGTGACCAAGGACGACCTCGTTCGCCGGATCGGCGGTCAACGCAAACTGTTCGCCTGCTGTGTCGATCTGGGATCGGAATCGGTCGATACGCGCTCGAACGCGGAAGAAGCCAAGCGCTGGCTCGACCGGCGCCATTTCACCTCGGTGAGGCTGGTAACCAGCGACTGGCACATGCGGCGCGCGCGTTACGAATTCGGACGCACGCTGGGCGAGGCCTATCGGATCGTCCCCGACGCGGTGCGGACCGAGCCGGGACTGATGACGCTATTCGGTGAATATAACAAATATGTGCTTCGCCGGCTCAGCGTCGGACTCGATCAGTGATCGCCGCGCTTCGTTCGCTACTGTTCGCGCTGATCTTCTATCCCGGCACTCTATTCTATGTGCTGGCGATCCTGGCCGCGATCCCGTTCGGCCCGCGCGCGGTGCAGTATTTCGTCCACGGCTGGGCGCGTTTCCACTACTGGCTGGTCCAGCATATCCTCGGTATTCGCTTCGAATGGGACGGGGTCATTCCTCCTGGCCCTTACCTGATCGCGGTCAAGCATCAGGCGATGGTCGAGGCGGTGGATACGTTGCGCTTCGCCCGCTC
This sequence comes from Sphingomicrobium sp., assembly GCA_039916085.1. Lineage (GTDB taxonomy): Bacteria > Pseudomonadota > Alphaproteobacteria > Sphingomonadales > Sphingomonadaceae > Sphingomicrobium. Next base: position 7,107 of record JBDSMA010000109.1, on the reverse strand, counting down.
GCCGGTCGTGGTGATGAAGCGTCAGCTCAGCCACATGCCTTTGTGGGGCAAGGCGGCGCGCACCTATGGCGTGATCGGGGTCGATCGCGATGCCGGCGCGGCGGCGCTGCGTGAAATGATGGTGCAGGCCAAGGCGGCGGCGGCGATGGGCCGTCCGGTGCTCATCTTCCCCGAAGGAACCCGCGTACCGCTTGGTGAGTCGCCACCGCTTCGGGCGGGGTTCGCCGGGCTGTACCGGGTGCTCGGGCTGCCTGTGGTGCCGATCGCGCTCGATAGCGCGCGGCTGTGGCCGCGCAGCTTCGTCAAGCATTCGGGCACGATCCACTTCAAGGTCGGCGAGATCATCCCGCCCGGCCTCAAGCGCGACGAGATCGAGGCCCGCGTCCACGCTGCCATCAATGCGCTTAATCCCTGAGCGTCGCGCCCAGCTTGGCGGCGGCGGCGACGATTTTCGCAGAGACTTCGCCAATCTCGGCGTCAGTGAAGCTTTTTTCACCCGGCTGGAGTATAACTTCAACCGCCAGGCTAAGCCCGGCTTCACCCTCGTAACGGTCGAACAGCCGGGCGTCGGCGATGATCGCCTTGTCGGCGCCGCGGATCGCGCGGACCAGGACGTCGGCCGTCACGCCCTCCGGGACGACGAAGGCGAAATCGCGGCTGACCGGCTGCAGCGCGGGCGGGGCGAAGGCGGGCCGGGTGCGCCCCGAAACGCGAGGTGCCGGTATAGCATCTAGGTATAGTTCGGCGGCAACCGTGCCGGCGGGCAGGTCGAGCGCTTGAGCGATGCGCGGATGCAATTCGCCGAACGCGGCGAGGACCGCCTTGCCCAGCCCAAGCGTCGCCGACCGCCCCGGGTGCCAGCTGTCGCCCGCGCCCATCGTCAGCTGCAGGTTGGCGGTGGGCGCGCCGGCGGCGTTCAATAGCGCCAGCGCTTCGGCCTTGGCATCAAACGCATCATATTTCTGCGACTTGCCTGATTGCCAGCCGCGCGGGCTCCGGTCGCCCGACAGCAGCAGGCCGACGGTCGGCCGCTCGCCCTCGGCAAGGTAGCGGCGGCCGACTTCGAGCAGCCGGATGGCGGTGGCGCCGCGGTCGGCGTTGCGGCGCGCGGCAGCGGCCAGCCCGGGCAGCAACGACGGGCGCATATGCTTCATGTCCTCGCTGATCGGGTTGGCGACGATGTGCGCCGCGCCGCCGAACAGCGCCGCGTCGCCGTCGCTGATGAAGCTCCAGGTGATCGCCTCGTCGAATCCGCGCGCCGCGGCCGCTCGGCGGATGCGCCGCTCGGCCGTCTGGCTCCGCGTCGCGGTCGGGGGCGCGACCCCCGGCGCCCGGGGCAGCGGGGTCAACGGGATATTGTCATATCCGGTAATGCGCACGATTTCCTCGACCAGGTCGGCCGGCCCGTCGATGTCGCGCCGCCAGCTCGGCGGAATCGCGACCTCGCCGTCGACCCGGAAGCCGAGCCGCTCGAGGATCGAGCGCTGCTCGGACTCGGGGACGTCGATCCCTCCCAGCGCGCGCGTCAGCGCGGGGTCGAACGCAACGCGCTTCTCCACGATCGGCGGGCTCCCCACACGGGTCACCCGGCTCGCATCGCCGCCGCAAATGTCGAGGATCAGCCCGGTCAGGATCGCCAGCCCGTCGTCAAGGAACGCCGGATCGACCCCGCGCTCGAAGCGGCTTCGCGCGTCGCTGGTCAGGGCCAGTTTCTGGCCGGTCAGCGAGATTCGCTCAGGCGTAAAATAAGCGATTTCGAGCAATATTTCGGTGGTCCCTTCGGCGACGCCCGAATGCTCGCCGCCCATAATCCCGCCAATATCGTGCGCGCCATTGTCGTCGGCGATTACGGTCATGTCCGGGGCGAGCGCATATGGCTTCTCGTTGAGCGCAAGGACGGTCTCGCCCGGCCTGGCCTTGCGCGCGACGATGGCCCCCTTGAGGGTGGTCAGATCATAAGCGTGGCTCGGCCGGCCAAGGTCGAGCATGACGTAGTTGGTGATGTCGACCAGCGCCGAAATCGGCCGCTGTCCCGCCGCCATCAAACGCCGCTGCATCCACTCGGGCGACGCCTTGTTTTGAAGCCCGCGCACGGTCCTGCCGAAAAATGCCGGGCAGCCGGCGGGATCCTCGATGCGGATCGCGACCGGATTATCGAAGTTGCCCTCGATCACCGGGACGTCGAGCGGCTTGAGCCTGCCCAGCCCGGCGGCGGCGAGGTCGCGGGCGATGCCGTGAACCCCCATGCAATCCGGGCGATTGGCGGTGACGGCGACGTCGAACACTGGATCGTCCATCCCGGCATGTTCGGCAAAGCTGGCGCCGACCGGCGCGTCGCCGGACAGCTCGATGATCCCGTCGTGGTCGTCGCCAAGCTCGAGCTCGCGCGACGAGCACATCATGCCGTTCGATTCGACCCCGCGGATGCTCGCCTGCTTCAGCGTCATGTCGCTGCCGGGGATATAGGTCCCCGGTCCGCCGAACACGCCGATCATCCCGGCCCGCGCATTGGGCGCCCCGCAGACCACCTGCAGCGGTTGCCCGTCGCCGGTGTCCACGCTCAGCACTTGCAGCTTGTCGGCCTGGGGGTGGCGTATCGCGGTCAGCACCCGGGCCACTTTGAACGGGCGCAATGCCTCGGCGGGATTGTCGACTCCTTCGACTTCCAGACCGATGCGGGTCAGCGTTTCGGCGATCGTTTTCGCGTCGGCGTCGGTGTCGAGGTGAGATTTCAGCCAGGACAGTGAGAACTTCATGCCCCCACTCCCCCGCTCAACGTCGGCACGTCGAGGAAGGAGAAGCCGTAGTGACGCATCCAGCGAAGATCGCCGTCGAAAAAGGCGCGGAGGTCGGTCATGCCATATTTAAGCATCGCCAGACGGTCGATCCCGCAGCCGAAGGCGAAGCCCTGCCATTCGTCGGGGTCGAGCCCGCAATTGGCGATGACGCGCGGGTGGACCATGCCCGCGCCCAGCACCTCCATCCAATTTTCCGACCCGCCGATTATTCGCCGGCCATGTTCGAACGACCAGCCGACCTGCACGTCGGCCGACGGCTCGGTGAACGGGAAATAGCTTGGGAACATGCGGATGACGACGTCGTCTCGCTCGAAAAATGCCTTGAGGAAGGTCAACAACGTCCACTTGAGGTGTCCCATGTGGATGCCCCGGTCGATCACCAGCCCTTCGAGCTGATGAAACATCGGCGTGTGGGTGGCGTCGCTGTCCGATCGGTAGGTCCGCCCCGGGGCGATGATCCGAATTGGCGGCGCCTCGCTCATCATCGTCCGGATCTGGACGGGCGAAGTGTGGGTCCGCAGCACCATCGGCTCGGCGCCCTCCGCCGCTTCCAGATAAAACGTGTCGTGCATCGCCCGGGCCGGGTGGGTTTCGGGAATGTTGAGCGCGGTAAAATTATGCCAGTCGTCCTCGATCTCCGGTCCTTCGGCGACGGCGAAGCCAAGGTCGGCGAAAATCTCCGACAATTCGTCCATCACCTGGCTGACCGGGTGGACCGAACCCTTTGGAATGTTGCGCGCCGGGAGCGACAGGTCGACACGCTCGGTCGCCAGCCGCCGGTCGAGTTCAGCGTCCTCAAGCGTTGATTTCCGGGCCGCGATGGCCTCAGTAACAGTCGCGCGAAGGGCGTGGATAATCGGGCCCTGTGTCTTGCGCTCTTCGTCGCTCATCGACCCAAGCGATTTCAGCAGTGCAGTCACGGACCCGTTTTTGCCGAGCGTCTCAACCCGCAGGCCTTCCAGCACTTCGAGTGTCGGTGCTTTTTCTATCTCGGCGATTGCCGGAAGTTTGCGCGGAACGTCGGACATGGCAAAACGCCTTAAGCAGGCCGGGCCGATTTATGCAAAGCCTGAGCAGAGGAGGTGCGATATGGCTGGTAATTGGCCTGCATTCGATACGGCGCGAGACCAGCCGACCTTTGCTCTGCTCCACCTTGCCGCGCAGATGCTCGGGAAGTTGCGCGTCGCTCACGCGCCCTGGACTAATCACGGCTGGCACGCGACGCTTCATCCGGTCGCCGAGGGGTTGGCGATCGAGCCGATCGCCGCCGCGGGGATCAGCTTCACTTTGACTCTCGACCTGTGCCGCCACGCCATCGTGTTGTGCGTCGGCGACGGCGAGCGCGACGTGCTGCCGCTCGATCTCGGTAGCGTGGCCTCGCTCCATTCCGCGTTGATAGCGATGCTCGAATCGCACGGATTGCCCGCGAATTTCCACGGACGTCCGAATGAGGTCGCCGACCCCGTGCGGTTCGCGGACGACGCCGCCCCGCGCTACTACGACCCCGCCTCCGCCGAACGCCTCCACCTCGCCCTTGAACGGATCGTACCGGTGTTCGACCGCTTCCGCGCCGGCTTCCTCGGCAAGGCCAGCCCGGTGCATTTCTTCTGGGGCAGCTTCGATCTCGCCGTAACCCGCTTTTCCGGCCGGGCAGCGCCCAAGCACCCGGGCGGCGTCCCAGGACTGCCCGACCGCATCACCCGCGAAGCTTATAGCCACGAAGTGTCTAGTGCCGGCTTTTGGCCCGGCGGCGTGGTGGCGGCAGCGCCGATTTTCTACAGCTATGCCTATCCCGAGCCAGCCGGCTTCTGCGAGGCAAATGTCGCGCCCGGCTCGTTCGACGCGAATCTTGGCGAGTTTGTCCTGCCCTATGAGATCGTGCGCGCCTCGGCCGATCCCGACGGGATGCTGACGGCCTTCCTCAAAGGAACTTACGATGCCGCCGCCGACCTCGCGCGCTGGGACCGCGCCGCGCTAGAGCGGGAGCCGGTCGCGCCCTAACCGATCACGAATGGGTAAGGCGAGATCGTCTTGCGGTCCTTGTCGATCGCCAGCATCCGCCCGGCCGGCGGGGTGGCGCGGTGGGAGCAATCGATCCGCGGGCAGATCGCGCAGGCCGGGCCGACCGGGGTCACCGGCGGGTTGCTGAGGTCGATACCGTCGGCGCAGGACAGGCGGTGGGCGTGTTTCAAATCGCAGCCCAGCCCGATCGCCAGCAGCCCGCCCGAAAAATCGGTTCGGATCGGCCGGTCGATCGTCCGGGCGACGGTGAAATAGCGGTGGCCGTCGGGGGTCTCGATAACCTGGGTGACGACCTGGCCGGCGGTCTGGAAGGCGTTGTGCAGGTTCCACCTAGGGCAGGTCCCGCCGAACCGCGAGAAAGGGAATTTTTCGCCGGCATAGCGCTTGGAGATGTTGCCCGCCGGATCGACCCTGAGCATGAAGAACGGCACCCCGCGCGCGCCGGTTCGGCCGAGCGTCGTCAGCCGGTGCGCGACCTGCTCGACATTGGCGCCATATTCGCCGCACAATTTGTCGATCGAATAGCGCTGAGCTTCGGCCGAGGCGAGGAAGCGGCCGTAGGGCATCATGATCGCGCCGGCGCCATAGTTGGCGAGGCTCATGTGGAGCAAATTGGCGATGCCCGCGTCGGGCGGTGCGGCGGCCTCGACCATGCGCTCGATTACGCCAGAGAATTCGACCAGCGCGAGCTGGTAGGCGAGGCCGAAGGTGCGGTTTTCGGCCCGCAGCAGCGAGGATAAAAGGAACAGCCGCCGCTCTGGGTCGTAAGCCTGGCTGGCGTTGCCGAGCTCGGCCGGACTGACCACCCGCGCGATGATTCCCCATGCTTCTTTCAGACGGCGGCGCAGCGGCTCGGTCACCGACAGTGCATCGCTCAAGGCCCCGCCCAATGTCTCGGCGCTGGCCTCCAATTCGGGGAAATGGTTGCGGTGCTGCTGGATAAAGTCGCGCACCCAATTTTCCGGCGTGACTAGCGAGCGCGCATCCTCGCCATCGGCCAGCGCGGGGTTGCGGTCGCGCTCCTTCAGCGCGGCATATAATCTGGCGATGGCGTCGGCGATCGACGGCGCGTTCTGGGCCAGCTCGGCCAACTCGTAGCGCGGCACACCAAGGTCGCGCAGGCGAGTGTCGGCGAAGATCTCGCCGAGCTCGTCCGGCCCCGTGCGCGCCCCGCCGGCGGCGGCGAAGGCTCGGACGTCGATCTCGTAGTTTTCGGCCAACCGAAGCAACAGGCCCGCGGTGACCGGCCGCTGGTTGCGCTCAAGATGGTTCAGATAGCTCGGGCTGATCGCCAGGCTCAGCGCCATGTCGGTTTGCGACAGGCCGCGGTCGCGGCGCAGTCGGCGCAGGCGGGGTCCGAGGAACAGCTTGGTGTCGGCCATACGCAAGAACTGTCAAAGAATGTCCTCATTCACAAGTCAAGTTGTGACAAGACGACACTATTTGACGCTGCCTTCGCGCGGCTTTGGGGTTTGATGGGTGGCGAACTGCAACCTGCAACCGTTCGAGGACCAGTCATGACAAGTTTTGACCAGCTCGTTCCTGCCCCTCATGGCCGCTTCGACGGGATCGTCCGCGGCTATTCGACGGACGAGGTCAAGGCGCTCCGCGGGTCGGTGATGATCGAACACAGCCTGGCGCGGCGCGGGGCCGATCGGCTGTGGCAGATGCTTCACCGCGACGCCCCGGTGCGGGCGCTGGGCGCGGTCACCGGCAACCAGGCGATGCAGATGGTTCGCGCCGGCCTCGACGCCATTTATTTGTCCGGCTGGCAGGTCGCGGCCGACGCCAATACCGCGGGCGCGATGTACCCCGACCAGTCGCTTTACCCGGCCAATGCCGGGCCGGAGCTGGCGAGGCGCATCAACAAGACACTCCAGCGCGCCGACCAGATCGAAGTCAGCGAGGGCGGCGCGAGCCGCGACTGGTTCGTGCCGATCGTCGCCGATGCCGAGGCCGGCTTCGGCGGGCCGCTGAACTGCTTCGAAATCATGAAGGCTTATATCGAGGCCGGCGCCGCCGCGGTCCATTTCGAGGACCAGTTGGCGGCCGAAAAGAAGTGCGGCCATCTGGGCGGCAAGGTGCTGATCCCGACTCAGGCACACATCCGCAACCTCGAAGCCGCACGGCTCGCCGCGGACGTGATGGGCGTGCCGACCCTGGTCGTCGCCCGCACCGACGCCGAGAGCGCCAAGCTGATCACGTCCGACATCGACGAGCGGGACCGGCCGTTCCTCACCGGCGAGCGGACTCCCGAGGGTTTCTTCCGGCTGAAGGACGGCACCGG
>JBDSMA010000108.1:0-3123 GCA_039916085.1 Sphingomicrobium sp. | reverse complement strand
AGCCCTCGGCGTCGCCCTCATTGACCCAATAATTGGCGTAAAACAGATTCGCGTCGAAGCTGTTGGGGTCGAGTTCCAGCGCGCGTTCGAACGCCAGCTTGGAATCAGCGCGCTGCCCGGTCACGCTCAGCGTGTTGCCGCGCGCCGCGTGGGCTTCGGCCAGCATCGGATCCAGCGCCAGGGCCTTGTCGGCGGTCGCCAATATCTCCTCGACCGGGATCGCCACCCCAAACCAGCCGGCCAGGCGCGAATCGCAATTCGCGATGCCGGCATAGGCCCGCGCGAACAGCGGATCGCATTCGACCGCCTTGGCGAACATCTGCCGCGCCAGGCCAAGGAAACGCTTGGTCGAATTGTGGAAAAATTGCCGCCCCTTGAGGTAATAAGTATAGGCCTCGACATTGTCGGTCGGCGCCTGGGCGATCGCCTTGCGCTCTTCGGGCAGCAGCTTGATCTTCAGTTGCGTGACGATGCTTTGGGTGATCTCGTCCTGGATGGCGAAGATGTGGGTCAGGTCGCGGTCATAGCGGTCGGCCCACAGATGCCCGCCGGTCGCGCCGTCGATCAGCTGGCCGGTCACGCGCACCTGATCGTCGGCCTTGCGGACGCTTCCCTCAAGGATGAACTTGACCCCCAATTCGGCCGCGACCTGCTGCAGCTGGACCGATTTGCCCTTGTAGGTGAAGCTGGTGTTGCGCCCGACCACGAATAGCCCGCTGACCTTGGATAAATCGGTAATGATGTCCTCGGTGATGCCGTCGGAAAAGAATTCCTGGCCGCGATCGTCGCTCATGTTGGTGAACGGCAGCACCGCGATCGACGGCTTGTCCGCCTGGGCGACTTCCGGGTCGGCGCCGGCCCTGGGCTTGGCCGCGCCCGAGCCGATAACGACATTGTAGACCCGGACCGGGAAGGCGATGTTCTTCAATTCCTGATCGCCGGTGTCCTCGAAGACCAAATCGAGCTTGTTGCCGACATTCTCGCGCACCGAGCTGGAGACCGACACGCCGCCGGGCTTGGCGACGCCCTCGATCCGGCTGGCGACATTGACCCCGTCGCCGAAGATGTCGTCGTCGGCGACAATCACGTCGCCCAAATTGATGCCGATGCGGAACTCGATCCGCCGCTCTTCGGGAATGGCCGCGTTGCGCGATCGCATTTCGCGCTGGACCTCGACGGCGCACTCGACCGCGCTGACCACGCTCGGGAACTCGACCAGCATACCATCGCCGGTCAGCTTGACGATCCGCCCCTGGTGGCCGGCGATGCACGGATCGACGAACTCGCTGCGATGCTCGCGCAGCGCCGTCAAAGTGCCGACCTCATTGGCTCCCATCAGGCGGCTGTAACCGACGACGTCGGCAGCCATGATCGCGGACAGGCGGCGTTCCATCAGGAAGCACTCCGGATGCGGGTTCCGCGCTCATCCTTGATCGTCTGGAGCATCGTCACGAACCGCGGATCTTCGCGCAATGGGTCGAGATCAGCGTCCGTGTCGAGCCACAATTCCATCTCCATTCCGCGATTCTTCGACCATTTGTCGAGCGCGTCGAATGCCCGGTCGATCTCGCCCAGCTGGGCGAAGGTGCAGGCCGCATTATAGGTTGCGATCGGCTCGTCGGGGTCGAGGAACAAGGCGCGTTCAAGCCATTCCTTGGCGCGCTCGGTCTCGCCAAGCCGGGCAAGGGTCGGCGCCCCCAGCTGCGCCGGCCGCGAATTTTCGGGGTGAAGCCGCATCGCTTCCTCGGCCCGCTTGATCCCGAGCCGGGCATAATGCTCGGCTTCCTTGAACCGCCCCTGCGCCTGAAGAACCGAATCGAGCAGCAACGGCGACTGCCAGTCGTCGGGCTGGGTCTCGACGGCCCGCTGGAACAGCGGAATCGACTGATCGAGGTCGCCCTGCGTCACGCGGTATCGGGCGAACAGCAAATTGGCATCGAAGTCGTTGGGATTGACCGCCAGCGCGCGGTTAAAGGCATCGACGGCTTCGCCGTGCTGGCCATTGTTGCCAAGCGCCACGCCCCGCGCTGCATGAGCCTCGGCGAGGCTCGGGTCGAGCGAGATCGCCTTGTCGGCGATGGCGATGATTTTTTCCGTTGGTATGTCGGCGCGGTACCAGTTTTCGAGCCGCGCGTCGCAAATCGCGATGCCGGCATATGCGCGCGCGTAATTGGGGTCGAGTTCGGTCGCCTTGGCGAACATCTGGCGCGACAGGGCCAGCAGCACCCGCGTCGAATTGTGGAAAAACTGCCGCCCCTTGAGGTAATAAGTGTAAGCCTCGACGTTGGCCGTCGGCGCCTGGCCGATCGCTTTTTTCTCCTTCGGCAGCAGCTTGATTTTCAGCTGGTCGACGATGGTTTGCGTGATCTCGTCCTGGATCGCGAAGATGTCGGTCAGGTCGCGATCGAAACGGTCGGCCCAGACATGGCCCCCGGTGGTCCCGTCGATCAACTGGCCGGTGACGCGCACCCGCTGGCCGGCCTTGCGGACACTGCCTTCGAGGATGAACTTGACGCCCAGCTTGGCCGCGACCTCGGGAATCTCGACCGATTTGCCCTTGTAGGTAAAACTGGTGTTGCGCCCGATGACGAATAGACCGCTGACCTTGCTGAGGTCGGTGATGATGTCCTCGGTGATGCCGTCGGAAAAATATTCCTGCTCCGGGTCGCCGCTCATGTTGTTGAACGGCAGCACCGCGATCGACGGCTTGTCGACGTCCGGAACGGCGTCCGCATCGACCTCGGCCGTCGCTCCCGCCTTCGCCTTGGCCGGGCCCGACACCACGACGTTGAACACGCGCACGGGGAACTCGATATTCTTCAACTCCTGGTCGCCCATGTCCTCGAAGATGAGGTCGAGCTTGTTGCCGATATTGTCGCGCACCGCGCTCGACACGGCGACCCCACCCGGCCTGGCGATGCCCTCGATCCGGCTGGCGACGTTGACCCCGTCGCCAAAGATGTCGTCGTCGTCGACGATGACATCGCCAAGGTTGATGCCGATGCGGAACTCGATCCGCCGGTCTTCGGGAACCTCGGCATTGCGATGGCGCATCTCGCGCTGGACATCGGTCGCGCAGGATACCGCGCTGACCACGCTGGGGAATTCGACCAGCATGCCGTC
>JBDSMA010000107.1:0-3694 GCA_039916085.1 Sphingomicrobium sp. | reverse complement strand
CCAGTACAGCGCGTGAAGGTCGCGCAAGCCGCCCTTGCCGTCCTTGACGTTAGGTTCGACGACGTAGCGGCTGTCGCCCATGCGGGCGTGGCGCTGGTCGCGCTCTAATAGCTTGGCGGCAACGAATTCGCGGCCCGTGCCGGCAACGACCTCGCGGCGGAAACGGTCCTCGGCAAGGTCCGAGAGGGCGCGGTCGCCCCACAGCCAGCGCGCCTCGAGCATGGCAGTGCGGACGGTCATGTCCGCCTTGGCCAGCGACACTGCCTCGTCGACGGTGCGGACCGATTGGCCGACCTTCAATTTGAGGTCCCACAGCATGTAGAGCAAAGCCTCGGCGACCTGCTCGCACCAGGCCGCCCGGCGACCAGGGACAAGCAGCATCAGGTCGATGTCGCTGTACGGCGCCATCTCGCCGCGCCCGGTGCCGCCGAGGGCGACCAGCGTCAGCCGCTCGGCCGTGGTCGGGTTGGGGTTGGGGTACAAACGCGACGTGACGAAATCATAAGCCAGCCGGACCAATTGCTCATGCAGGAAGGCGAAGGCAGCGGCGGCGCTGCGGCCGCTCGCCGGATGCGCGGCGAGACGGCTGGCGATTTCCGCCCGCCCGGCGTCTAGCGAGTCGCGCAGCAGCGCGGTTGCGGCCGCCTGGACGTCGTTATCGGGCATGGCGGCAAGTCGGTCGGCCAGCGCCCGCCGGTCGATGATCGCGCGGCGATCGGTGGCGGGGCTGGCGTGGACAGTCATCGCCCGTCGATCAGCCGTTTCAGCGCGTAGAGCGCATCGAGCGCTTCGCGGGGAGTAAGGGTGTCGGGGTCGAGTTTGGCGAGAGCGTCGGCGATCGGGTCGGCAGTAAGCTCGGGCGTCGCGGCGGTGGCGGCGAACAAAGGTAAATCGTCGAGTCCGGCGGCAATTCCACCGGTGGCATCGCGTCCGGCCTCAAGCTTGGCTAGCACCGCCTTGGCGCGGGCGAGCACGAGCGGGGGGACGCCGGCGAGCTTGGCGACGGCGATGCCATAGCTGCGGTCGGCGGGGCCATCGGCGACTTCGTGGAGCAGGACCAGATCGCCTTTCCACTCGCGGGCGCGGACATGATGGAGCGAGAGAGCGTCGAGCCGGTCGGCGAGGCGGGTCAGCTCATGATAATGGGTTGCGAACAGGGTCCGCGCGCGAACCGTGTCGTGCATCGCTTCGACCACCGCCCAGGCAATGGCGAGCCCGTCATAGGTCGACGTGCCGCGCCCGATCTCGTCGAGCACGACCAGGCTGTGCGGGGTTGCCTGGGCAAGGATGGCGGCGGTCTCAACCATTTCGACCATGAAGGTTGAGCGGCCGCGCGCGAGGTTATCGGCGGCGCCAACCCGGCTGAAGAGCCGATCAACCAGACCGATTCTGGCGCGGGCGGCGGGGATGTAGCTGCCGGCCTGGGCGAGCAGGACGGCGAGCGCGACCTGCCGGAGGAAGGTCGATTTTCCGCCCATGTTCGGGCCGGTCACCAGCCACAACCGGTCGTGCGGGCCAAGCGCGACATCGTTGGCGACGAAGCGTTCGCCCCCGGCGGATAGCGCGGCTTCGACCACCGGATGGCGCGCGGAGTCGAGCTCCAGGCAGGGCTGGTCGGTCAGGCTCGGCAGGCACCATTGTCCCTCGGCAGCGCGCTGTGCGTGCGATGCGGCGACGTCGATCCGCGCGATGGCATCGGCGGTCGCGGCGATGCGCGGGGCGGCCGCGACAGCAAAAGCGGCGAGTTCCTCATAATAAGCGGCCTCGGCGGCAAGTGCATGGCCCCCGGCCTCGACTACCCGGCTCGCTTCGGCATGGAGGTCGGGCGAGTTGAAGCGGACCACCCCGGCCAAGGTCTGGCGATGGGTGAAACCGCTATCCGGCGCCATCAGCCGGTCGGCGTGGCGGGCCGAAACCTCGATATGATAGCCGAGCACGGCGTTGTGGCGGATCTTCAAGGAGGTGACCCCGGTCGCGTCGCGGTATCGGGCTTCCAGGGCGGCGATGGCGCGGCGGCCGTCGCTGCTGGCCGCGCGCAATGCGTCGAGGGCGGCGTCGTAGCCCTCGGCGATATAGCCGCCCTTTCCGGCGTCGAGCGGCGGAGACTGGACGAGCGCAATGGCCAGCCGGTCGGTCAACGCGGCGTGCCCGCCGAGTTCGGGCAGCAGACTGACGAGAAGGTCAGGGCGCATGTCCTCGGTTTCAAGCTCGGTCTTGAGCGTCGCGGCGGCGATGAGGCCGTCGCGCAATTGGGCGAGATCGCGCGGCGAGCCGCGGGTTGCAACCAGGCGACCCAAGGCCCGGCCGACATCAGGCATGGCCTTCAGCGCCTCGCGAACGCGGGCGCGCCGTCCGGCGTCGTCGTGAAACCATTGGACCAGCGCCAGCCGCGCCTCGATCGCGCCGCGGGCAGTTAGCGGCGCTGCAAGGTCGTGGGCGAGGAGGCGGCGGCCAGGTGCGGTGACGCAGCGGTCGATACAGGCGAGCAGGCTGCCGGCGACGGCGCCGCTTGCGGTGCGGCAGATTTCGAGGCTGTCGCGGGTCGCCGGGTCGATCGCCATAAAGGCCGAGCGGGCGATGCGGCGCGGGGCGGCGAGGAAGGCGGACGCCTCCTTCTGAGTCGCGTCGAGATAGGCGAGCAGGCCACCGGCAGCGGCGAGCTCGGCGCGGGACGGGTCGCCGAAACCGTCGAGCGTGGCGACGCCGAAGCGGGCTTTCAAAGCGCGCTCCCCGGCGAGGCTGTCGAACCCGCCCTTGCCGGGGTTCGTGGGAAGGCCATGTACGGCGGCATCGGCGATGGTCTCGGCCGGGTCGAGGCGGGCAAGCTCGGATTTGAGCTCGCCGGGGCCGCAGACAATCAGCTCGAACCGGCCGGTCGAGATATCGGCGGCGGCGATGGCGTAATCGTCGCCCGCGCGACCGATCGCCGCCAGCCAGTTGGTCGCGCCGCTGTCGAGCAATGTCTCTTCGGTCAGCGTGCCGGGAGTGACGAGGCGGACGATGGCGCGCGCAACCAGCGCCTTCGAACCGCGCGCTTTCCTCGCTGCCGCCGGGCTTTCGACCTGCTCGGCGATGGCGACGCGGTGCCCAGCGCGGATCAGCCGGGCGAGATAGGTTTCGGCGGCATGGACCGGGACGCCGCACATCGGGATCGGTTCGCCTGCATCGGCGCCGCGTTTGGTCAGCGCGATGTCGAGCGTCGCCGCAGCGGCCTTGGCGTCGTCGAAGAACAGCTCGAAGAAATCGCCCATTCGATAGAACAAGAGGGCGTCTCCGGCCTCGGCCTTGAGGGCGTGATATTGCGCCATCATCGGCGTTGGCTGGGGTGCGTCGCTGCGGGCCATCGCCGCCGGTGGTAGCGCCAAAGCCGAAGGCGCGCGAGGGTGACTCTTTGGCGCGAAATCCGCTACGGCACGCGCCAACAGGAGCGACAATGAACGAGAGCAACGTTAAATTCACGCGCGCCGAGGCGCTCGACTTTCACAGCCGGGGGCGGCCGGGGAAGATCGAGATCATCGCGTCGAAGCCAATGGCGACGCAGCGCGACCTCAGCCTCGCTTACTCGCCCGGGGTCGCTGTCCCAGTCGAAGAAATCGCCCAGGACCCGGCCAGGGCCTACGACCTTACCGCCAAGGGCAATCTGGTCGCGGTTATCTCCAACGGCACCGCAATCCTCGGCATGGGCAATCTCGGG
>JBDSMA010000106.1:0-2959 GCA_039916085.1 Sphingomicrobium sp. | reverse complement strand
ACTTGCCGCCATCATGGAAAGCTCCTGAGCCACTGTATGCTTGAAATCACAAACCTCCGCGCGACTGTCGCGGACAAGGCGATCCTCAACGGGGTCAGCCTCATTGTGCCCGCGGGCGAGGTGCATGCGATCATGGGGCCGAACGGGTCGGGCAAGTCGACGCTGGCTTACGTGCTCGGCGGGCGGCCGGGGTATGAAGTGACGGCGGGGTCGGTCGAGGTCGACGGGCAGGATCTGCTTTCCCTAGAACCGCACGAACGCGCCGCCGCCGGGCTGTTCCTCGGCTTCCAGTATCCGGTCGAGAGTCCCGGCGTATCGTACCTTCAGTTCCTGCGCGAGAGCCTCAATTCGCAGCGGCGATCGCGCGGCGAAACCGACCTCTCCGGCGCCGAATTCATCCGCCTTGCCAAGGCCCAGGCGGCGACGATGGGCATGGACGCCGAGATGCTCAAGCGGCCGGTCAACGTCGGCTTTTCTGGCGGCGAAAAGAAGCGCGCCGAGATGGTCCAGATGGGGATCATGGCACCGCGCCTTGCAATCCTCGACGAGACCGACTCCGGCCTCGACATCGACGCGCTCAAGGCCGTCGGCGCGGGGATCAACTCGATCATGCGCGGTCCCGACAAATCGGTGTTGCTGATCACGCACTATCAGCGCCTGCTCGACTATGTGACGCCGGACAAGGTGCACGTGCTCAGTCACGGCCGCATCGTCCGCTCCGGCGGGCCCGAATTGGCGCACGAGCTCGAGCGCGAAGGCTATGCGGAGGCGGCCGCATGACGGCGCTTCCGACCCGCAAGCTTGAAGCCTATCGCTACGCCGATATCGACGCGTTGGCGTCGGTTTGGAGCGACCTTGCGACCCCTGAGCGGATCGACATTGCTGCGCAGCAATCGCTGCAGCAAATCTGGTTGCCGAGCGATGAGCCGGTGCAGGTCCGCCGCGTCGAAATGACCCTCCACAGCGGCGCCGCCGCGACCATTTTCGCGCTCAACACCGCATCGCATTACGGCCGCATCGAGATCGACGTGCACCTGCATGAAGGCGCCGATTTTGCGCTCCACGCCGCCAACATCGGCGGCGGCGCGAACAATCTCGAGATCGTCACCACGGTGCGCCACCTCGACCCCTCGGCGACCTCGCGCCAGACGGTGCGCAGCGTATTGGGCGGCAAGGCGGTCGGCAGCTACCTCGGCAAGGTCGCTGTCGCCCGCGATGCGCAGCACAGCGATTCCGACCAGTCGGTCAAGGCGATGCTGCTCGACCGGGGCGCGACCGCCAACGCCAAGCCCGAACTCGAAATTTACGCCGACGACGTCAAATGCGCCCACGGCGCGACGGTCGGCGAGCTCGATGCCGAGCAATTGTTCTACGCCGCAACGCGCGGGCTCGATCCGGCCAGTGCCCGCGCGCTGCTGCTCGAGGGGTTCGTCGGCGGGCTGTGGGATTCGATCGACGGCGACGACCGGGGCATCGCCGAAGGCGCGCGGGCCGCATTGAAGGCGATCGCGTGAACGTCGAAACCCGCCTCAACAGCGCGCTCAGCGTCCGCGACCAGTTTCCGGCGATCGCCGGCTGGCATTATCTCGACAGCGCCGCCACCGCGCAAAAACCACGGGCGGTGATCGACGCCGTCACGCAGGCCTACGGCCGCGACTATGCGACCGTCCACCGTGGCGTCTACCAGCGCTCCGCCAGCATGACCGAGAGCTTCGAGGCCGCCCGCGCCGCCGCCGCCGCGCTGATCGGCGGCCACGCAAACGAACTGATTTTTACGCGCGGCGCGACCGAGGCGATCAACCTTGTCGCGCGGACGCTGCCGCAGGACGGGCGCGACCGGGTGCTTGTCTCCGCGCTCGAGCATCACAGCAACATCGTCCCGTGGCAGCTTGCTGGCTACAAACTCGACGTCGTCCCGCTGACCGTCACCGGCGAGATCGACCTCGACGCCGCCGAAAAACTCGCGAACGAAAGCCACGCGATCGTCGCTTTCGCCCATGTCTCGAACGTGCTCGGCTCGATCCTCGATGCCAAGCGCGCGGCGACCATTGCCCACAAGGTCGGCGCCAAGTTGCTGCTCGACGGTTGCCAGGCGGCGCCGCGGCTGGCGGTCGATGTCGCCGCGCTCGGCTGCGACTTTTACGCATTTTCCGGCCACAAGCTCTACGGCCCGACCGGGATCGGCGCGCTGTGGGGCCGCGCCGAACTGCTTGCCGCGATGCCGCCATGGCAGGGCGGCGGGGCGATGATCGACCGGGTGACGTTCGAGCGATCGACCTACATCGACCCGCCCGCCCGGTTCGAGGCCGGCACCCCGCACATCGTCGGCGCGGTCGGGCTACACGCCGCGATCGACTGGATGGCAGGCATCGGCCTCGACGTGCTTCATGCTCATGAGTGTGCGCTGGCCGCCGAAACCCGCGTCGCGCTAAGCGACCTCGGCGGAATCACCCTTTACGGCCCCGCCGACAGCGCCGGGATCGTCAGTTTCAATGTCGAAGGGGTGCATCCGCACGATGTCGCCACCATCTTGGACGACGAAGGCGTCGCGGTGCGCGCCGGGCACCATTGTGCGCAGCCGCTGATGGAGCGGCTCGGCGTCGCCGCCACCGCCCGCGCCAGCTTCGCCGCGCACAGCGATGCCCGCGATATCGAGGCGCTGGTGGCCGGCCTCCACAAGGTGAAACGGATTTTCGGATGACGATGGGCGAGGAACAGAAGATCGAAACCGAAAGCGTCGACGGGGTCGAGACCCCGCCCCGCGCCCGGGTTACCCCGGAGTTCGAGCGCAAGCGCGACTATCTGTCCGGCTTCCTCACCGAAGTGAAGCCGGAGCCCGATCCGGCCGCGCCCGGCGGCGCGCTGGTCGAAGCAGTGGTCGAGGCGCTGAAGTCGATCTACGACCCCGAAATCCCGGTCGACATCTATGAGCTTGGCCTGATCTACGACGTCGCGGTCA
>JBDSMA010000105.1:0-5417 GCA_039916085.1 Sphingomicrobium sp. | reverse complement strand
GCTGATCCACTTGCCTACGCCGTGATGGCGCGCGCAGGCGCCGTCGCGATGGGCGGCGTGGCTATAGAGGCCGTCCTTACAGATCGCGATCGCGCCGGCCGGGTTGCGGTTTTCGCTGTTGCCGGTGGCGGCGGCGTGCTGGACCATCGTGCGGTGGACCGGCGTCGCCGCCAGTCGCGGCAAGGCCCGCGCGGTAGCGGTCGGCCGCGACACGCTGGCGCGTTGCGTGACCTTCGTTTTACACACCTGCTTGTTGGTGTTGCCGGCCTTGGTGCAGTCATACTGCCGCGCAACCGCAGTCGTCGTGACCTGCTTGGCGATCGGCTTTGCCTTGGTCATGCCCGTAGTTTTGCATTGGGCCTTGGTCTTGTTGCCGGCCTTGGAGCAATCATATCGCCGTTCGGTCGTGGTCTTGGTGACGACGGTCGACTTGACTTTTGTCGGGCTGTCCTTGGATGCGGTTTTGACCGACGCCTTGGCTGCGGCGGCGGTTGCTTTCCTGGTGACTTTGACGCTGGCTGCGGCAGCCTTGCAGCTCGCCTTGGTCGCATTGCCCGATTTCGAGCAGTCATAGACCCGGGGCGAGGTTGAGGCGGATGCCGGGGCGACAACACCGATAGCGGCAAGGGCAATCAACAGTGAGGGGATCAGTATCTTCATGACGATGCACTCCGAGCAACAAGGCCGATTGCGAATCCGCCGCACCGGCACCTCCTCAATCAGGTTCGAGGGCCTGGAACGCAGTTGCGACATGGATTCGACAACACGGCGCAGGGGTTAGCCGCCACGCGGCGGCAGCCCCGGTTATCCGCGTCACCGCGTCGCTCAACAAGAAAGTCTTTGTCGCAATTTGTCGTGGTGATGATCGCGGTGACGTCGCTTACGCAAAAATGGGCCGGAACGTTTCCGCCCCGGCCCGAATGAAATCCGTCGAAGTTGAAGTCGCGGTTACGCCCCGGTGAGCTCGGTCATGTCGATCTTGACGCCCGGACCCATCGACGAACTCATCGCCACCTTCTTGACATATTTGCCCTTGGCGCCCGACGGCTTGGCCTTGAGGATGGCGTCGACGAAGGCGTCGAAATTGGCCTTGATGTCGGCTTCGGGGAAGCTTGCCTTGCCGATGCCGGCGTGGATGATCCCTGCCTTTTCGACGCGGAACTCGACCTGGCCGGCCTTGGCCAGGCGAACCGCTTCACCGACGTTGGGGGTGACCGTGCCGAGCTTGGGGTTGGGCATCATCCCCTTGGGGCCGAGCACCTTGCCGAGGCGGCCAACGATGCCCATCATGTCGGGCGTGGCGATGACCCGGTCAAAGTCGGTCTTGCCGTTTTGGATCGCTTCCATCAGATCCTCCGCGCCGACGATCTCCGCGCCCGCCTTGGTCGCTTCCTCGGCCTTGTCGCCGCGGGCGAAGACAGCGACGCGGACGTCCTTGCCGGTGCCCTTGGGCAGGTTGACGACGCCGCGCACCATCTGATCGGCGTGGCGCGGATCGACGCCGAGCGCGATCGCCAGCTCGATCGTCTCGTCGAACTTGGCAGTGGCGAGGCTCTTGACCAGCGCGATCGCTTCGTCGGCGGCGTACAGCTTCATCGGCTCGACTTTGCCGTCGAGGGCTTTGATTTTCTTGGTCTGCTTGGCCATCGGATCAGCCCTCCACTACCTGGAGGCCCATCGCGCGAGCGGAGCCTTCGATGATTTTTGTCGCGGCCTCAAGGTCGTTGGCATTGAGGTCCTTCATCTTCGCTGTGGCGATTTCCGCCAGCTGCGAGCGGCGGATGGTGCCGGCCGAAATCTTGCCCGGCTCGGCCGAGCCCGACTTCAGCTTGGCCGCCTTCTTCAGCAGGAACGACGCCGGCGGGGTCTTGGTGGTGAAGGAGAAGCTGCGGTCGGCATAGACGGTGATCACCGTTGGGATCGGCATCGCTTTTTCAAGCTCCTGCGTGGCAGCGTTGAACGCCTTGCAGAATTCCATGATGTTGACGCCGCGCTGACCCAGCGCGGGGCCGATCGGCGGGGATGGATTGGCGGCGCCCGCAGGCACCTGGAGCTTGATATAGCCCGTGATTTTCTTCGCCATATGTCTCACTCTGTAGGGGAGGGGCCAGGCCCTTCCGGTTCAAGCTTAGCGGTTCGAACGGCCGAAATACGGCCTCCCGCGATGAATTTTCCAAGCAATTGCGTCGTTTGGAAGCGCGGGCCAATAGCAGAACCGCCCCGCCATGCAAGGGAAAGCGGGCGTGCCGGCGCCCTTAGAGAAGATTCGGCTCAGAGGCGGCGGGGGCGCACGGAAGAAGGGCCGCCGCGGTGGCGACGAGGGGGCGGTGAGCCATCGCCTAAAGCTCGACCTGGCTGCCCAGTTCGACCACGCGGTTGGTTGGCAGTTTGAAGAATTCCATCGCGCTTTCGGAGCTTTGGAGCATCGCCGCGAACAATCGTTCGCGCCACACCGCCATGCCCGGGCGGCGTGAGGCAATGAGCTTCTGCCGGCCAAGGAAGAAGCTGGTGTTCATCATGCTGAATGCGGGGCCGCAATGCTCCATGCGGCTGAGGTCGCGGGGGATGTCGACGTCCTCCATGAAGCCATAATGGAGGATGACCCGGTAGAAGCCGCTGCCGCTGTCGTGGATCTCGAGCCGCGCGGCGGGTTCGACATGGGGGACCTGCTCGACCTTGACGGTGAGGATCAGGACCCGCTCGTGGAGCACCTGATTATGCTTGATATTGTGCAGCAGCGCGGTCGGGATGGTATTGGGCGACGACGACAGGAATACGGCCGTGCCGCGCACCCGGTGCATGGTCGTCGCGGTCGACTTGATGAACACCGGCAGCGGCATGGCCCCCTCGGCGAGCCGCTCGCGCAGCAGCCTGCGCCCGGTTGCCCAGGTGGTCAGCACGGTGAAGATGATCCCGGCGACGAGCAGCGGGAACCAGCCGCCGTCGGGGATCTTGGTCAGATTGGACGCGAAATAAGTGCCGTCGATGACCAGGAACAGGCCGATGATCGCGCCGGACAGAATGCGGTTCCATTTCCAAACCTGGAACAGCAGGACGGCGAGCATGCAGGTGGTGAGGAACATCGTGCCGGTCACCGCGATACCATAGGCCGAGGCGAGGTTGGTCGACTGTTTGAAGGTGACGATCAGCAGGATGATCAGCGACAGCAACGCCCAATTGACAGCCGGGATGTAGATCTGGCCCAACGCCTTGGCGCTGGTGTGCCTGATCTTGAGCCGCGGCAGGAAGCCCAGCTGGACCGCCTGGTGGGTGACCGAGAAGGCGCCCGAAATGACCGCCTGGCTGGCGATGATGGTGGCCAGCGTGGCGAGGATGACCAGCGGCAGCCGGGCCCATTCGGGCGCCATCAGGAAGAAAGGATTTTCGACGGCCCGCGGATGGGACAGGAGGAGCGCGCCCTGGCCCATGTAATTGAGCAGCAGGCACGGGAAGGCGACGACCAGCCACGCCGCGGCGATCGGGCGGCGGCCGAAATGGCCCATGTCGGCGTACAGCGCTTCGGCGCCCGTCACCGCCAGCACGACAGAGCCGAGCGCGAGGAAGGCGAGCTTCGGATCGAGCATGAAGAACCTAACGGCCCATACCGGGTTGAACGATTCCAGGACGCGGGGGTGGGCGGCGATATTGATGACGCCGAGCACCGCGAGTGTTGCGAAATAGACCAATACGACCGGGCCGAAGATAACCCCGACCTTGGCCGTGCCGCGCGCCTGGATGAGGAACAGGCCGAACAGGATGCCGATCGAAATCGGCAGGACCAGCGGCTGCAGCCCGGCCTCGACCACGGCCAGCCCCTCGACCGCCGACAGGACGGAGATCGCCGGGGTGATGATCGCGTCGCCATAGAACAGCGAGGTGGCGAGCACGCCCAGGAGCACCAATCCCTTGGTCCAGCGGCGCTGCGGCAGGCTGCGCGACAGCAACGAAAGCAGCGCGAACGAACCGCCTTCGCCATGATTGTCAGCCCGCATCGCGATCAGCACATATTTGACGGTGACGACCATCATCAGCGTCCAGAAGACGAGCGACAGCACGCCAAAAATATGCAGCCGGTCGACCGCCAGCGGGTGCGGGCCGATGAAGCTTTCCTTGAGCGCGTAGAGTGGCGACGTGCCGATATCGCCAAATACGATGCCCAGCGCGCCGAGCGCGAGCAGCGGCAGGCGGCCTTGCGGCGTATGATTCTCGGGGTCGATCGCCGCTGCGCCGTGTGGCGCGCCAGGGGCAATGAGGGCAGCGTTGTCCATCTTGCTCATGTGGAGCGGCGGGGCATAAAGATTCCATGTGGATTGTGCTGCACTGCCGCAAAAAGCGCATAAGGATTGGTCCGACCCCCTCGACGCAACCGCCAAGCGGGCGCAATTACGATCCATGACCGAGCCCATTTCGAGCCTCGCCGCCGCAGCTCCGGCCGCTCTGACTGAACGACGCTCCGGGGCGGCGATCCTGCGCATCATCCTGGAGACGCTGGCGATGATCGGCGCGACGACCCTCGCCGGACTGGTGATCGCGCCACGCTGGGGAACGCTGGCCGTCGACATGCTGTACCTCCCGCCGGTGCTGGCCGCGGCAACTTTGTTCGGCCTGCGCCCGGCCCTGTTCGCCGCGGTTTCATCCGCGCTGGCCTATAATTTCTTCTTCACCGAGCCCATTCACACGTTTCGCATCAGCAGTCCGGACGACTTGCTGACGGTCGCCATCCTGCTGGTGGTCGGGCTGGTGACGAGCCAGCTGGCGGCGCGAATGCGGGAGCAGGCGCGGGCCGCGTCGGACCATGCCGCGCGCAACGCCACGATTGCCGGTTTTGCCAGGCAATTGCTGTCCTGCGCCAGCGAGGACGACATCGGCCGGGTCGCCTGCCGCGAGCTGGCGGCGTTGTTCGATTGCAACGCGACGCTGGTGGCAGGGGAGGGCGAGCCGCGCATCCTGGCGATGGCTCCGCAAATCAGCCAACTGACTCCGAGCGACCTGGCGGCGGCGGCCTATGTACTGAAGGCGGGTGAACCGGCCGGGCGCGGCGCGGCACGGATCGACCCCGCCGACTGGCTGTTCCTGCCGGTCAAGTCGGCCTCACTGGTGCTGGCGGCGGTCGGCCTGGCGCGCGACGATGGGGCGCGGCCGGTGGCGCCCAGCCAGGAGGCGCTGCTTGACAACATTACCGACCAGCTCGCGCTGGCGATCGAGCGCGCCCGGCTGGAAGCCGAAACGCGCGGCCTCGCGGCCCTGCGCGAGCGCGACCGGCTGCGCGGCGCCTTGCTGTCGTCGGTCGGCCACGACCTGCGCACGCCGTTGACCGCGATCATCGCCTCGGCCAGCGAATTGCGGCCCGATGCACCTGCCGATCGGGCGTTGGTCCAGACGATCGCCGGCGAAGCATCGAAGCTGGAGCGCTACAT
>JBDSMA010000104.1:0-2491 GCA_039916085.1 Sphingomicrobium sp. | reverse complement strand
ATGCGCAAGGCAGTGTGCGCGCGGCTGGTTGTCGCGCCGCCGATCAGCAACGGCATGGTATAGCCGCCGCGCTCCATTTCCTCGGCGACGGTGACCATCTCGTCGAGCGACGGGGTGATAAGGCCGGACAAGCCAATCATCGCCGCGTCATTCTCGTTCGCCGCCTCGAGAATCTTGGTCCACGGCACCATCACGCCCAGATCGATGACGTCGAAGCCGTTGCAGGCGAGGACCACGCCGACGATGTTCTTGCCGATGTCGTGGACGTCGCCCTTGACCGTGGCCATGACGATGCGGCCCTTCGACGTGTCGACCCCAGGCGCCTTTTCCGCCTCGATGAAGGGCAGCAGATGCGCCACCGCCTTCTTCATCACGCGCGCTGATTTGACGACTTGAGGCAGGAACATCTTGCCCGACCCAAACAGGTCGCCGACCAGGTTCATGCCCTGCATCAACGGGCCTTCGATGACTTCGATCGGCCGCGTGTAGGACAGGCGCGCTTCTTCGGTGTCAGCGACGATGTCCGCGTCGATGCCCTTGACCAGCGCGTGAGCGAGCCGCTCGCGGACCGGCCAGCCGCGCCATTCCGCGGCCTGCTTCTCGGCCACCGCGTCGGTGCCGCGATACTTCTCGGCAAGATTAACCAGTCGTTCGGTGGCATCGTCACGGCGATCGAAGATGACGTCCTCGCACGCTTCGCGCAGTTCGGGATCGATCGCGTCATAGACGTCGAGCTGACCGGCGTTGACGATTGCCATGTCGAGTCCGGCAGGAATGGCGTGGTAAAGGAATACCGAGTGCATCGCGCGGCGCACCGGCTCGTTACCCCGGAACGAAAAACTCAAATTCGACAGGCCGCCCGAGATATGGACTCCCGGGCAGCGCAGGCGAATTTCGCGGCAGGCGGCGATGAAGTCGATGGCGTAACGGCGATGCTCGTCGATGCCGGTGGCGATGGCGAAGATGTTCGGGTCGAAGATGATATCCTCGGCCGGGAAGCCGTTGGCGGTAAGCAATTTATACGCCCGCTCGCAGATCGCGACCTTGCGTTCGGCCGTATCGGCCTGGCCGGTCTCGTCGAACGCCATGACGACCGCCGCGGCGCCATAAGCACGGACTTTTCGGGCGACGTCGAGGAACGGCGCCTCGCCTTCCTTGAGGCTGATCGAATTGACGATCGGTTTGCCCGACACGCATTGCAATCCGGCCTCGATCACCGACCATTTCGACGAATCGATCATGACGGGAACGCGGGCGATGTCGGGTTCGGCCTGGAGGCGCTTAAGAAAGGTCGCCATCGCCAGCTCGCCGTCGAGCAACGCCTCATCCATGTTGACGTCGATGATCTGCGCCCCGGCCTCGACCTGATCGCGCGCGACCGCAACCGCCGCGTCATAGTCGCCGGCCAGGATCAGTTTCTTGAACTTGGCCGAACCGGTGATGTTGGTCCGCTCGCCAATGTTGACGAACCGCGCGCCGGTTGACGCACCCGGGCTATCGCTCATGCGGCGAAGACCATCGGTTCGAGGCCGGCGAGCACGGTGGCGCGCGGCACGGAGGCGATCGCTCGCGGGGTTCTTCCGGCGGCAACGCCGGCGAGAGCGGCAATGTGCTCGGGCGTGGTGCCGCAACAGCCGCCGACGATGTTGACGAGGCCGGCGTCGAGCCATTCGGCGACTTGCGCCGCGGTCTCGGCGGCGGCCTCGTCATATTCGCCGAGATCGTTGGGCAGGCCGGCGTTGGGATAAGCCATGACCAAGGCATCGGCGCGTTTGGCAAGCGCGGCGAGGTGGGGACGCAGCTGGGCCGCGCCGAACGAACAGTTGAGGCCGATGGTCAGCGGCCGGGCATGGCGGACGCTGGCCCAGAACGCCTCGACCGTATGGCCGGAGAGATTACGGCCCGACAAGTCGGTCAGGGTCATCGAGATCATCATCGGCAACGACCGGCCGAGTGCGACCTCCGCCTGGAGCACGGCCATGATCGCCGACTTGCAGTTCAAAGTGTCGAACACCGTCTCGATCAGGATGAAGTCGACCCCGCCTTCGACCAAGGCATCGACCTGCTCGCGGTAGACCGCGGTCATCGCCGCGAAGTCCACTTCGCGAAAGCCGGGGTCATTGACATCCGGCGACAGCGACAGAGTCTTGTTGGTCGGGCCGAGCGCGCCGGCGACCCAGCGTTGCCTGCCGCCGGCATCGGCGACTTCGCGCGTGATTCGCGCTGCGGCGCGGTTGATGTCGCCAACCAGCCGCTCGGCGCCATAGTCGGCCTGGCTGATCGCATTGGCGTTGAAGCTGTTGGTGGCGAGGATGTCGGCGCCAGCCGCGACGAACCGCTCGGCGATCGACCGGATGATGTCGGGCCGCGTCAGGTTGAGCAAATCATTGTTGCCGCGCTGGTCCTTGGCCAAGCCGAGGTCGCCGCCATAGTCTGCCAGCCGCTCGGCCTGGATCAGCGTGCCATAGGCGCCGTCCTTGATCAGGATGCG
>JBDSMA010000103.1:0-4498 GCA_039916085.1 Sphingomicrobium sp. | reverse complement strand
TTCAGGCGGGTATCCGCTATGACTTCAAGCCCAACCCGTCGCGGGTCTATGCTGCGGTAGGAATCGAAGGATTGGCGCCGAATTTCTTCGACGTCCAGGGCGCGCTGTTCCTGTCGAACAAAGGCGAGCTGCTGGCGCGCGCAGAGGGCAGCTACGACCAACGCATCACCCAACGCCTGATTCTTCAGCCGCGCGCGGAACTCAATTTCGCCGCGCAGAACACGCCCGAGACGAAGATTGGCGCGGGCCTCAGCGACGCCGAACTCGGCCTTCGCCTGCGCTATGACATCAGGCGCGAATTCGCGCCTTATGTCGGGGTGCAATACAAAAGCGCGTTCGGCCAAACGCGATCCTATCTGCGCGACGCGGGTGAGAAACCGGGCGGCTGGAGCCTGCTCACCGGCATCAGAACGTGGTTTTGACCCACGATCGACAAAAACTAGACAACAAGGGAGCACGCGTCATGGCTAAAGGGCAATTTCTTGATCTGCACCGGCATCTGCCGAGTACCATCTTCGTCATCATCATGGGAATCGTGGTCACCGCCATCGTCGCGGTCGTGGTTTATGCCGGCGTCTATAATATCGGTGCGGACGCGCCCCATTCGAAGTTCGTCACCATGGCGCTGCAGCAGGTGCGCGAGCGAGCAATCGTCCATCATGCGCGCAATATCGTGGCCCCGGCCGATCTTAACTCGCCCCAGCGGCTGGCGGCCGGGGCGGGGCTTTACACCGAGATGTGCAGCGGCTGCCACCTCGGTCCGGGGCTTGAAAAATCGGAGCTTTCCCAGGGCCTCTATCCTCCGGCCCCGGAGCTCGCCCGCGGCACGTCCCGATCGGCCTCGCAACAGTTCTGGATCGTCAAGCATGGCGTGAAGTTGAGCGCGATGCCGGCGTGGGGCAAGACGCATAGCGACGAGCTTATCTGGGACATGGTGGCTTTCGTCCGCGCTTTGCCCAAGATGACCCCGGCCCAATATCAGGCGGCGCTGGCCAGCGCGCCCGCCGACCATGACGCGATGATGAAGGAAATGCCTGGGATGATGTCCGGCATGGGCAAAGGCGCGGCGACGCCGGCAACCGCCGGCCATGCCAGCCACGGCCATGCTCCGGACGCCAAACCGCACGCCGACTAAGCGGCGCCGTTCAACACAGCAGGGGATCAAGCATGAAACAGGAACAGGATGCCATGCCGATGGGCATGACGATGACGGGGAGCAAATCGCCCTACCTGATGTTCGCCGCCAACCTCATCGGCAGCGGGATCGTGATGTATTTCGTGATGTACACCATGATCGACAGCTCGGCCGACCTCTACAACAACCTCAACAACGTCTACATGACCTTGATGATGGCGACGTCGATGGCGCTGTTCATGCTGTGGATGATGCCGTCGATGTTTCCCGACCGCAAAACCAATGTCATTTTGAATATTGTCTTTGCCACAGTCTTCCTGGTGTCGCTGTTCGGAATGCGGACCCAGGCGCTCATCGGGAACGACCAATTTCTTCGATCGATGATTCCGCATCACTCTGGCGCGATCTTGATGTGCGAGAAATCGTCGATCACGAATCCCGAGATCAAGCGGTTGTGCGCTGGCATCATCGCCTCGCAAACAGCCGAGATCGCGCAGATGAAGGCGTTGCTGGAACGGTAGCGGACGCCGCCTAAACTTTGCCTGGACGTTCGGCGGCGGCACCGTTGCCCATCGGCGTGCCGTCTTGCCACCGGGCAAGCATGACGAAGATGACGATGAGAAGCGGCACCAGCCCGATCGACAGCACCACCTTGGCGATTGTCTGGCCGAGCAGCAGCTCGCCGATCGGGCGCACGCCGTAAAATGACACGGTAATGAAAATCAGTGTATCGACAATCTGGCTGACTGCCGAGGCGATCGCGGCGCGCACCGCGACCAGCCGTCCCTCGCGGTTCTTGCCGAGACGCGAGAAGATGAGGACGTTCAAGGTCACCGAAATGCCGTAGCTGACGATCCCGGCGGCCATCATCCGCCAGCTCTGGCCAAGGATGATCGGGAAGGCGGCCTTGGCCGGCTCGTACATCTGCGGGTCGTTGGGGAACTGGAGGACGATCAGGGTCAGGACGATGGCGGTGACCAGCGGGATGAAGCCGAAGCGGATCAGCCGGTCGGCGGTGACCCGGCCGTAGAGTTCGGCGACCGCACTCGACAGCGCGACGAGCATGAGGAACGGAAAGATGCCGGCCTCGACCGCGAATGGCCCGAATGCGACCTGTTTGGCGCCGAGCACCCCCGCCAGCGTCACCATGCCGCCGTAGAGCAAAGCGAGCAGGAACAGCCCTTTGGGTAACTTGCCGGCGTCGGCGTCCGGAACGGCGCGTGGCGCCTCGCTGGCTAGCTCGTTCATGGCGCAGTGGGTAGCGGCTTTCGCTTCCCGGGCAAGGGCTTTTCGGTTTGACCCGGGGACTGGCGCCGGTTACGTCGCGGCGCGCGTTGGCGCCCTCCCTTCAAGGATTTGTGCCGCTCTCGCCATGGCCGATACCGCCTTTGACATATTAGCCATCGGCGACGCGCTGGTCGACGTCATCGCCAGCTGTGACGATGCGTTCCTCGACGCGCAGCAACTGCCCAAGGGTTCGATGCAGCTGCTGACTCCGGGCGAGGCCGACGCGCTCTATGCGGCAATGGGTCCGGCGCGCGAGATGTCGGGCGGCTCGGCGGCCAATTCGATGGCCGGGATCGCGGCCATGGGCGGCACGGCGGCCTTTGTCGGCCAGGTCGCCGCCGACCAGTTCGGCGAAGTATTCGCCCATGACATGCACGCGCTCGGGGTCCATTTCTCTACCCCGCCGCTTCACGAGGGTCCGCCGACAGGGCGCTGCCTGATCCTGGTCACCGGCGACGGCGAGCGGACGATGAACACCGCGCCGGGCGCGAGCCACGAACTGTCGGTCGAGGCTCTCGACATGCGGCTCATCGCCTCGTCGAAGATCCTTTACCTCGAAGGCTATCTGTGGGGGCCGGAAAAACCGCGAACGGCGATGATCCGAGCGGTGGCGACCGCGCATGCGGCGGGACGCGAGGTAGCCTTCACACTGTCCGAGAGTGTATGTATCGCCGCCCGGCGCGCGGGCTTCGCGCGGATGATCGACGAGGGCGGGATCGACCTTCTATTCGCCAATGAGGACGAATTGCTCCAGCTGACCGGGCGGACCGACTTAGACGAAGCGGCGGGCGAGATGGCGGACAAGGTGCCCACCCTGGTCATCACCCGGGGCGCGGCCGGCGCGCTGGCGATCAGCGGCGGCAAACGGATCAACGTCGCGGCGATGCCGGTCGCCCAAGTGATCGACACGACCGGCGCTGGCGACCTGTTCGCGGCCGGCTTCCTGACCGCCCGGGCAAAAGGCGCGCCGCTCGCCAAATGCCTGGCGACCGGGGCGGTGGCGGCGGCGGAAATCATCTCGCATTATGGCGCCCGGCCCGAAGCGGATTTGAAGGAGTGGATCGAGCTGTGATCGCCAATCTCAGGAGCGTCACCGTTTATTGCGGATCGGCCCCGGGCAGCGACCCGGCCTTCGCCGAAGCGGCGCGGGCGCTCGGGCGGACGATGGCCGCCAACGGCATCGAGCTGGTCTATGGCGGCGGCCGGCTGGGGTTGATGGGGATCCTCGCCGACACTGTGATCGAGGCGGGTGGGCGGGTCGTCGGAGTTATCCCCGAGGCGCTGGTGGCGCATGAAGTGGCGCATACCGGCATCCACGAGCTCCACACGGTGAGCGACATGCACGCGCGCAAGGCGTTGCTGACAGGGCTGTGCGACGCGTTCATCGCACTGCCAGGCGGGATCGGTACCCTGGACGAGCTGTTCGAGGCGTGGACGTGGAACGCCTTGGGCTATCACGCCAAGCCTTATTGCCTGCTCAACGTCACCGGCTTCTGGGACGGGCTGACCGGGTTCATCGACCATGTCGTGGCGTCGGGCTTCCTGTCCGAGGCACGCCGACGGCAACTGCTGTGCGCCGACGATCCCGACACCGCGCTGAAACTGCTGGACGAAGCGGTCGCCGGCGCGGCACAAGGGATGACCTGGTGAGGGGCGTAAACCAATGAATCATATCTTGCTCGGCCTCGCCGGGATCGCCGCGATTCTTGGCCTGGCGGTATTGCTGTCGACCAACCGCCGGGCAATTCGCCTGCGCGTGGTCGGCGCGGCGCTCGGGCTGCAGACGCTGCTCGCGATGCTGGTGCTGCGGACACCGTGGGGCAAAGCGGGGATCGAAGGGCTATCGAACGGCGTCGCGAACCTGCTCGGCTATGCCAATAAGGGCACCGAATTCCTGTTCGGGCCGAGCGCGACCAACCCGCTGGCGCACACGTTCGCGTTGGGCGCTCTGCCGATGATTGTGTTCTTCGCCAGCCTGGTCGCCATCCTTTATTACCTTGGTGTCATGCAACTCATCGTCCGCTGGGTCGGCGGAGCGATCGGCTGGCTAACCGGAGTCAGCCGGGTCGAAAGCCT
>JBDSMA010000102.1:0-2619 GCA_039916085.1 Sphingomicrobium sp. | reverse complement strand
TGGTCGTCGCCCGCACCGACGCCGAGAGCGCCAAGCTGATCACGTCCGACATCGACGAGCGGGACCGGCCGTTCCTCACCGGCGAGCGGACTCCCGAGGGTTTCTTCCGGCTGAAGGACGGCACCGGGCTCGATCATTGCATCGCCCGCGGCCTCGCTTTCGCGCCCCATGCCGACCTCTTATGGTGGGAAACCAGCCACCCCGACTTGGGCGACGCGCGCACATTCGCCGAGGCGATCCACGCCCATTATCCGGGCAAGCTGCTCGCCTACAACTGCTCGCCCAGCTTCAACTGGCAGGCCAAGCTCGACCAAGCGACGATCGCCAAATTCCAGCGCGAGCTGGGCGCGATGGGCTACAAATTCCAGTTCGTCACTTTGGCCGGCTTCCATAGCCTGAACCATGCGATGTTCGAACTCGCCAGCGGCTATCGCGACGAGGGCATGGCCGCTTACTCGCGCCTCCAGCAGGCCGAATTCGCATCCGAAGCGGCCGGCTACACCGCCACCCGACATCAGCGTGAGGTCGGCACCGGTTACTTCGACCGGGTGGCGCTGGCTTTGTCGGGTGGCGAGTCGTCCACCACCGCGCTCAGCGAATCGACCGAAGCCGCACAATTCGAAGCAGCCTGAGGGGAATGATCATGGGACAGCGTTATTGGGTCATCGGCGGCGAATATCGCGATTGCCGTTTCGACGAGGTCGTGCCTGGAACCGAGGAAATCTCGGGCCCGTTCCCCGACGCGTTGCGGGCCCGCACCGAATGGCAGCGGCTGACCTTCCGCGACCGGCTCGGCGCAACCACCCGTTACGTCATCGCCCATGAGGCGCGCGGGTGAGCGACACGCTGCTCGACGACGCGCCAGCCCGCGCCGCGCTTAGCGACCATCCGCGCGCGGCCGAGGTGCTGAGCGCTGGGGCGCTAGCGCTGCTTGGCGACATCCATCGGCGGTTCGATTCGCGGCGGTTGGCGCTGCTCGCCGCGCGGGCCGACCGCCAATTGCGGTTCGACTCTGGCGAGTTGCCCGATTTTGCCGCCGCCACGGCCGCGATCCGCGCGGGCGAGTGGACGGTCGCGCCGGCGCCGCGCGATCTTCAGGATCGCCGGGTCGAGATCACCGGCCCACCGACGCGCAAGATGGTCATCAATGCGCTCAATTCGGGCGCCAAGACGTTCATGGCCGACTTCGAAGATTCGACCGCCCCGACCTTTGCCAATCTGATCGATGGCCAGGCCAATTTGATCGACCGCTGGCGCGGCACGCTCGCCTTCACCGACGCCGCCACCGGCAATTCCTATGCGCTTGGCCCGAACCCCGCAGTGCTCATTGTCCGCCCGCGCGGGCTTCACCTCGACGAGCGCCATTTGACCGTCGACGGCGAGCCGCTGGCCGGGGCATTGGTCGATTTCGCGCTTTATCTGGTCCACAACGCCGCCGCCGCGACCGCCGCCGGATCGGGCGCTTATTATTACATCCCCAAGCTTGAAAGCGCCGCCGAGGCCGCGCTGTGGGGCGAGGTCATCGCGTTCGCGGAGCGCCGGCTCGGCCTGGCCCACGGCTCGGTCAAGGTCACCGTGCTGATCGAGACGATCCCGGCGGCGTTTGAGATGGACGAGATTCTCCACGCGCTGCGCGACCATATCGTCGGGCTCAATTGCGGGCGGTGGGATTATATTTTCTCGGCGATTAAGCGGATCGGCCGCTCGCCCGAGCGGCTGACCCCCGACCGCGCCGCGATGACGATGGATAGAGCGTTCCTTGCCGCTTATTCGCTGCGCCTGATCGACACCTGCCACCGCCGCGGCGCGCACGCGATGGGCGGGATGGCGGCGCAGATTCCGGTCAAGGGCGATGCTGCCGCCAACGCCGCCGCGCTGGCCAAGGTCCTCGCCGACAAGGAGCGCGAAGTGAGCAATGGCCATGACGGCACCTGGGTCGCCCACCCGGCACTGGTCGCGGTGGCGCTGGAAGCATTCGCGGCAATGCCCGGGCCTAACCAACTCGGCAAACGCCCCGCCCACGTCCCCGGCCGCTCGGAGAGGATGGCGGTGATGGTCGCCTCGCGGAACGCAGGCATCGCCTCAGGCCGCCGTCACAACGAGGCGATGAGCTTCTCGACCCGCTCGTCGTGGGCCTTGAACGGGTCCTTGCAGAGCACGGTGCGCTGGGCCTGGTCGTTCAGCTTCAGGTGCACCCAGTCGACGGTGTAGTCCCGCTTCTTCTCCTTGGCCTTGCGGATGAACTCGCCGCGCAGCCGGGCCCGGGTGGTCTGCGGCGGCTGGTCGGTGGCCACCTCGATCTCGTCGTCGTCACACATGCGGTCCACCATGCCGCGGTCCTGGAGCCGGTAGAACAGACCGCGGTCCCGGTTGATGTCGTGGTACTGGAGGTCGACCAGGGCCACTCGCGGGTCCGAGAGGGGCAGGTCGTGGCGGTCCCGGTACTGCTCGATCAGGTTGTGCTTGATCACCCAGTCGCACTCCCGGTCGAGCGACAGCGGGTCCCGCTCGATGGTGGTGATGGCGTGCTCCCAGGCATCGAGCGCCATCTTCTCCTCGGGGCTGAGGCCCCGGGTCTCGGCGTAGCGGATGGCCCGGGAGAGGTACTCGCTCTGGATG
>JBDSMA010000101.1:0-3918 GCA_039916085.1 Sphingomicrobium sp. | reverse complement strand
CGCGTCCTGTTTGCGGCTAGAGATGACGACTTTCGCGCCGTGCGCCGCCATCGCCTCGGCGATCGCCTTGCCGATCCCGCGCGACGAGCCGGTGATAATGGCGACCTTGCCGGTCAGGTCAAACAGCGCGTTCATTTGGGCATGTCCGCATGTTTGGCGAACTCGTCGCGGGCGATCGAGCGGTTGTGAACTTCGTCGGGACCGTCGGCCAGACGCAGGGTGCGGATGCCGGCCCAGCTGGCGGCGAGCGAATAATCCTGGCTGACGCCGGCGCCGCCGTGCGCCTGGATGGCGTCGTCGATGATTTTCAGGGCCATGCGCGGGGCCTTGACCTTGATCATCGCGATTTCGGTCCTGGCGGCCTTATTGCCGGCCTTGTCCATGCGGTCGGCGGCGAGAAGGCAGAGGAGGCGCGTGGCGTCGATCTCGATCCGTGCCTCGGCGACCCGTTGTTCCCAGATGCTGTGGTCCGACAGCCGCTTGCCGAACGCGATCCGCGACTGGAGGCGGCGGGCCATGGCGCCCAAGGCTTCCTCAGCCGCGCCGATGGTTCGCATGCAATGATGGATCCGGCCCGGCCCGAGACGGCCCTGCGCGATCTCGAACCCGCGCCCCTCCCCGAGCAGGATGCTCGAGGCCGGGATGCGGACGTCCTTGAGGGCGATTTCCATATGGCCGTGCGGCGCATCGTCATAACCATAGACGCTCAACGACCGCTCGACCGTCACTCCGGTCGCGTCCAAGGGCATCAATACCATCGACTGCTGGCGGTGCTTCGCTTCGCCGGTGTCGGTCTTGCCCATCAATATGGTGACCTTGCAGCGCGGATCGCCTGCCCCGCTCGACCACCATTTCTTGCCGTTGATGACATAGTCATCCCCATCGCGATCGATGCGGCATTCGATGTTGGTCGCGTCGGACGAGGCGACGCCGGGCTCGGTCATCAGGAACGCCGAGCGGATCTCGCCGCGCATCAGGGGCGCGAGCCACTGCTCCTTCTGGTCGCGTGTCCCGTAGCGGTGGAGCACTTCCATGTTGCCGGTGTCCGGAGCGGAGCAGTTGAACACCTCGCTCGACCACAAAATCCGCCCCATCTCCTCGGCACACAAAGCATATTCGAGGTTGGTCAGTTGCTCGCCTTCGAAGGCAAAGCTGTCATCGACATGCTGCAGCGCGCCGCCAGGCGGCATGAACAGGTTCCACAACCCGGCCTCGCGTGCCTTGGGTTTCAGCTCCTCGATCAGCTTGAGCGGTTGCCAGCGGTCGCCGCTGGCGATCTCCTGGTGATAGTCGCCGACTCGGGGGCGGACATGGGCATCGATGAACGCCCGCACGCGGTTCCGGAATAAAGACTGGCGTTCCGTAAGGTCAAAATCCACGTCGTCGCCTCCGCTTGCTTATCGACCGTCTCTGGTTGCAAAACGCGCTAGGACGCTCCCGATTGAAGGGCAAGACGCATGGCCGACCTCGACACATTCCGCGCCCAAACCGGCGCCTGGCTTGAGGCCAATTGCCCGGCCGAAATGCGCAAGCCGATGCGCAGCGAAAAGGACGCCTGCTGGGGCGGGCGCAAATGGGAGTTCCAGTCGTCCGCGCAGAAGCAGTGGCTCGAGGTCATGGCGGCCAAGGGCTGGACGGTGCCCGACTGGCCCAAGAACTATGGCGGCGGCGGGCTGAGCGCGGCCGAGGCCAAAGTGCTCAAGGAGGAGATGGCGGCATTGGGCGCGCGCTCGCCGCTCACCAGCTTCGGCATCTCGATGCTCGGCCCGGCGCTGCTCAAATATGGCAGGGAGGACCAGAAGAAGCGCTTCCTCAACGAGATCGCGCGCGGCGAAATCCGCTGGTGCCAGGGCTATTCGGAGCCGGGCGCCGGGAGCGACCTCGCCGGGCTCCAGACAAAGGCAGAGAACAAAGGTGACCATTATGTCGTCAACGGCCAGAAGGTGTGGACCAGCTACGCCGATTTGGCCGACTGGATCTTCTGCCTGGTGCGCACCTCGACCGAGACCAAGCACGGCGGCATCAGCTTCCTGCTGTTCGACATGGAGTCGCCTGGGGTCAAGACCCGGCCGATC
Source organism: Sphingomicrobium sp. (assembly GCA_039916085.1). Classification (GTDB taxonomy): domain Bacteria; phylum Pseudomonadota; class Alphaproteobacteria; order Sphingomonadales; family Sphingomonadaceae; genus Sphingomicrobium. The sequence goes on along the minus strand of JBDSMA010000101.1, from coordinate 1,843 downwards.
CTGCTCATTTCCGGCAACTCTCCGTTTTGCGAGACTTTCTTCGACGATGTGAAGGTGCCCAAGGACCAGGTGGTGGGCGAGGTCAACAAGGGCTGGGACGTCGCCAAATACCTCCTCGGCCACGAGCGAGAGATGATTTCGGGCATGGGCCTCGGTCACGGCAGCCTGACGCTCGGCGGATCGGTCGGGGAGATTGACGATCCCAATCTCAAGGCCGAAATCGCTGCGTTCGACGTCGATGCACTGGCCTTCGCGGCGATGAGCGAGCGGTTCCTCGACCAGTTGAAGGCCGGCGACGCGCACCCCGCCTTCCCCAGCGTGATGAAATATGCCGGAACCGAATTGAACAAGCGCCGCCATGAGTTGATCATGGCCGCCGGCGGGTCAGACGCGCTGGAGTGGGACAGCGAACGGTCGCACGGCGGCAAGGCGCCGCGCGACTGGCTTCGCACCAAGGCCAATTCGATTGAGGGCGGCACCAGCGAAATCCAACTCGGCATCGTCGCCAAGCATATCCTTCGCCTTCCGGGAGCCTGACCGCGATGATGACCCTCAACGACGATCAAAGGATGCTGCAGGACACGGTGCGGCCGCTAATGGCCGACGATGGTTCGATTAAAGCGCAGCTCCGGCACTGGCGCGACAAGGGGTGCAAGGACGGATTCGGGCACAGGCTGTGGAAGCAGTTCGCCGAGCTGGGCTTGACCGGCATCTGCATCCCCGAAGCGGCCGGCGGGCTCGGTCTCGGCGCGGTCGAGGCGGGCGTCGTGCTGGAAGAGATTGGGCGCAATCTAACGCCATCGCCGTTCCTCACCACCGCCGTCGCGGCGGTGCGCGCGTTGGAAAGCAGCGGCCAAGCGGAGCGCTGGTTCCCAGGCATTTTGACGGGCGACACTGTCGCCGCGCTGGCGATCGACGAAGGGCGGCGCCATGGCCCTGCGGGGATCGCCTGCCACGCAGTCCGCTCAGGCAATGGCTTTGCGTTGAGCGGGGTCAAGCAATTCGTTGTCCACGGCGGGAGCGCCGATGTGCTGCTGGTCGCAGCGCGAACCGGGGGCTCGGCGGGCGAAACCGACGGGTTGACGCTGTTCGCGGTGCCGCGCGACGCGACCGGGATGACGGTCGAAAATCTGAGCCTGGTCGACTCGTCCAAGGCGGCTCGGCTGATGCTCGACAAGGTCGAAGTCGATGCCGACGCGGTGGTCGGCGAGGTTGATGGCGGCTGGGCACCGCTGTCGCGCGCGCTCGGCGCCGGGCGCGCCGGGGCGGCGGCCGAACTGGTTGGGGTCGCGAGCGGCGCGGCTGAATTGACGTTCGATTATCTGAAACAGCGCAAGCAGTTCGGCCGGCTGATCGGCGAGTTCCAGGCGCTTCAGCACCGCGCCGCGCACCTCTATGGCGAGATCGAGATCGCGCGAGCCGCGGCGCTGAAGGCCGCGCAGCTGCTCGACGCGGGCGATCCAAAGGCCGAGTTGATGGTCTCGGTCGCCAAGGCCAAGGCCGGCCGAGTGGCGGCGCTGGCAGTGCAGGAAGGGGTTCAAATGCACGGCGGCATCGGCATGACCGACGAGCATGACATCGGCCTCTACATGAAGCGCGAGGCGGTGCTTGGCGAGCTGTTTGGTGGCACCACGTTCCATACAGCGCGCGTGGCCGAGTTGAGCGGCTACTAGGAGCGTTCCAGCAAAAAGTTGATCCGGGCGGCGGCGATCGGCTTGGCACGATCGCGCTGCCAGGCGACCGCCTCGACATTGGCAATTCGCTTGCCCAGCCGTTCGACGAGCCCCTCCGCCAACGTGTCATGGCGAGTCCCGCCGCGCATATAGTCAATGGTCACGGAAAT
>JBDSMA010000100.1:0-12709 GCA_039916085.1 Sphingomicrobium sp. | reverse complement strand
TTGTTCAAGGGCACCAGCGTTGACGGCGTCTATGATTCGGACCCCAAGCTGAACCCGGCGGCCCGCCGCTACGAGCAGATTGGTTTTGATCGCGTGCTCGCCGACGACCTCAAGGTCATGGACGCATCCGCGGTCGCGCTCTGCCGTGACAATAATATCCCGATCGTCGTGTTCAACATCCGCCAGTCGGGCAATTTGTCGAAGGTGCTCGCCGGACGTGGGATCGCGACGGTTGTTAAAGACAAGGAGTGAATGATGCCCGCCTACGACAAGAATGACATTCAGCGCCGCATGAGCGGAGCGCTCGATGCGCTCAAGCATGATCTTAGCGGGCTTCGCACCGGCCGCGCCTCGATTGCGCTGCTCGATCCGATCCAGGTCGATGTTTATGGCGCCAACATGCCGATCAACCAGCTTGCCACCGTGTCGGTGCCCGAGCCGCGGTTGATTTCGGTCCAGGTGTGGGATCGCTCAAACATCGGCGCGGTCGAAAAGGCGATCCGCAACGCCGGGCTCGGCATCAACCCGATCACCGACGGGCAGATGATCCGCCTGCCTATCCCCGATTTGACCGAAGACCGGCGCAAGGAACTGGCCAAGCTCGCCGGCCAATATGCCGAAAAGGCGCGGATCGCCGCGCGCAACGTTCGCCGCGACGGCATGGACGCGCTCAAGACCGACGAGAAGAAGCACGAGATCAGCGAGGATGAGCGCAAGCGGTTCGAGGTCGAGGTGCAGAAGTTCACCGACGAGACGATCAAGGAAATCGACGCCGCCGCTTTCGCCAAGGAACAGGAAATCCTCGGCAAGTGAGCCGCACCCCCGCCGCGACCACGGGCGATCCCGCGCCGGCCAGCGGCGGGACGGGTGCCGTGCCGCGCCACGTCGCGATCATCATGGATGGCAACGGCCGCTGGGCCGAGCGCAAAGGACTGCCGCGCGTCGCCGGACATCGCGCCGGGGCGGAGGCGGTCCGCCGGACGATGCAGGCCGCCGCCGACGCCGGGGTCGAGGTGCTGACCCTTTATGCTTTTTCCTCGGAGAATTGGCGCCGCTCGGACGCCGAGATTGCCGACCTCACCGGTCTCATGCGCTTCTACCTCGATCGTGAATTGAAGACGCTCGAAAAGGAGGGCATCCGGCTCCACCTGATCGGCGAACCCGAGGCGTTCGGACCCGAGCTGGCGGCCAAGCTGCGCAAGGCGGAGGAGCGCACGGCCGGCAATATTCGCCTGACGCTCAATGTCGCGCTCAACTATGGCTCGCGCGTCGAGCTGGTGCGCGCGACCCAGGCGTTGGCCGCGAAGGCCCAGTCGGGCGCGCTCGATCCGGCCGCGATCGACGAGGCGGCCATCGCTGCCGAGCTACAGACCGCCGATCTGCCCGATCTCGATCTCCTCATTCGCACGTCGGGCGAAATGCGGCTGTCTAACTTCCTGCTGTGGCAGGCAGCCTATGCCGAATTGCTGTTTGTCGACACGCTCTGGCCCGATTTCGGTGAGGCTGAGTTCGCTGCCGCGCTCGCCACTTTTGCCACCCGCCAGCGCCGGTTCGGCGGCCGATGAACGACGTTGCCAAGCGCAGCCTGGTCGGCGCCGGACTGATCGCCGCGGCGCTCGTCACCGCCGTACTCGGCGGCTATTGGTTCGCGGCGATGGTCGCGCTCGCCGCCTGCGCTATGTTTTTCGAATGGCGGCGGATCGTCAGGGGCTGGAGTTTCGGCTGGCAGGTCGCGGGCTTTGGCTATGCGTTGGTGCCCGCGCTCGCCCTGTTGTGGGTCCGTGACCGTACCCAGGCGGACGGCCATGCCATCGGGCTTGAACTGCTGGTGTGGGTGTTCATCACCACCTGGTCGGTCGATATCGGCGCTTACTTCGCCGGACGCACATTTGGTGGGCCCAGGCTCGCCCCCTCGATCAGCCCCAACAAGACCTGGTCGGGACTCGCCGGGGGCATCGTTGCCGCGACCCTGTTCGGGGCTTTGTGGGCGCGCACTACCGGCCTTCCCGGCTCGCTGCTGTGGCTTGCCCCCCCGTTCGCGCTCGCGGCCCAGGCCGGCGACCTGTTCGAAAGCGGATTGAAGCGCCGCGCCGGGGTCAAGGACAGCGGCACCTGGCTGCCCGGCCATGGCGGGGCGCTCGACCGGCTAGACGGACTGGTAGTTGTCGCGACGCTGACAGCCACGGCGGCGCTGGCGGGCCTGCTGTGAGCAAACGCAAAATCTCGATCCTCGGCGCGACCGGTTCGGTCGGCACCTCGACCCTTGATCTGGTCGAGCGCCATCCCGAGCAATTCGAGGTGGTCGCTTTGACCGCCGCCCGCAACGTCGATGCGTTGGCCGCCGCGGCACGGCGCACTTCGGCCCGGCTGGCGGTGATCGACGACGAAGCGCTGCTGCCCCGCCTGAGGATCGCTCTGGCGGGTAGTGACTGCCACGCCGCCGCCGGGCGCAATGCGCTGATCGAGGCCGCGGCGGGGGAAGCCGAATGGGTGATGGCCGCGATCGTCGGCTGCGCCGGCCTGGAGCCGGTCATGGCGGCGGTCGGGGCGGGACATACGGTCGCCCTCGCCAACAAGGAGGCGCTGGTCACCGCCGGCGCGTTGATGACCGAGGCGGCGCGGCGCAGCGGGTCCACTATCCTACCGGTTGATAGCGAACATAATGCGATCTTCCAATGCCTTGCCGGCAACAGCATTGATGGCGTGTCAAGACTTATCCTGACTGCGAGCGGCGGACCCTTTCGCAACCTTTCCACGGCTGACATGGCGGCGATGACCCCGGCTCAGGCGGTCGCCCACCCGAACTGGTCGATGGGCGCAAAGATCAGCGTCGATTCGGCGACGATGATGAACAAGGGTCTCGAACTGATCGAAGCACATCATTTGTTCGGGCTGCCGTCCGAGCGGATCGACATCATCGTCCATCCGCAATCGGTGATTCATTCGATGGTCGAATTCGCCGACGGTTCGGTGCTTGCGCAACTCGGCAGCCCCGATATGCGCGTGCCGATTGCTCATGCGCTCGGCTGGCCGGCGAGGATGGACAGCCCCGCCGAACGGCTCGACTTGGGCAAGATCGGCAGCTTGACATTCGAGCCGCCCGATCCGGCGCGCTTTCCCGCTTTGTCCCTGGCTCGTGCGGCGCTGGAGGCGGGCGGCGCCTCGGCGATCGTGCTCAACGCCGCCAACGAGGTCGCGGTCGCGGCCTTCCTCGATGGCCGCATCGGCTTCTTGGCCATTGCCGCGCTGGTCGAACAGGTGCTTGAGCGCTCGGACGCGCCCGCGCCCCGCTCCGTCGCCGAAGTCATCGACATCGACGCTGCCGCGCGCCAGACAGCCAGCGCCATGACTCAAGAACTCGCCGCCTGATGCTGTCGCAACCGCCATTGTGGTTCATTGTCATCGCCTTCGTCCTGGCGATCGGCCCGCTCGTCTTCTTCCATGAGCTTGGCCATTACCTCGTCGCGCGCTGGTTCGGGATTGGGGCCGACGTTTTCTCCATCGGTTTCGGGCGGGAGATCGCAGGCTGGACCGATCGGCGAGGCACTCGCTGGAAGGTCGGCTGGTTGCCGCTCGGCGGCTATGTCCGCTTCATCGGCGACATGAACCCGGCCAGCCAGGCCGCCGACCAGACGAGCCTGAGCGAGTCAGATCGCGCGCGCGCCTTCCACCTGAAACCAATTTGGCAGCGGTTTCTCGTCGTACTGGCCGGCCCGGTGGCCAATTTCCTGCTGGCGATCCTGATCTTCGCCGCCTTCTTCGCCACCTTTGGCATGCCCCGCACGCCACCGGTCGTCGGCATCGTCGAGCCCGGCAGCGCGGCGGCGACCGCCGGGCTTCAACCTGCCGACGAAATAATCTCGATCGCCGGGCAGCGCACCACCAGCTTCGAGGATATCAAACGGATCGTCGTCATCCGGCCGGCTGAATCGGTAAGCGTCGATTACCTGCGTGGCGGCGAGTTCCGACGCCTGATGCTGCGCGTCGGCGCGACCGATGTGCGGGACGAATTCGGTCAGAAGTTCCGCATCGGCGTCCTCGGCATCGGTCAAGCCAAGCGCGTGCTGGAGCGGCCTTCCGTCGCCGCATTGCTCCCGCTGTCGGTCGGCTACACCATGTCGCTGACCCGATCGATGATCGATGGTCTAGTGCAGATTATTTCCGGGCAGCGCTCGACCGGTGATCTCGGCGGCCCGCTCAAGATGGCACAGATCGCCGGACAGCAGGCAAGTCTCGGCCCGTTCGAGTTTTTTCAGCTGCTCGCCTTGTTCTCGATTAATCTCGGATTCATCAACTTGTTGCCAGTCCCGATGCTCGATGGCGGTCATCTGGCTTTCTACGCGGTCGAAGCCGTGAGGCGGCGACCGCTGAGCGGACGAGCGCAGGAATGGGCGTTTCGCGGCGGGCTTGCTTTGTTGCTGGCCTTGCTATTGTTCACCACGGTCAATGATTTGGCCTCGTTTGGACTGGCCGACCGGCTTGGGCGCTTGATTGGTTAAGGCGCTTGGGGCAGGGCAGGGCAAAATTCATCCGGCGGCTGAAAAGCGGTCGAATCATCAAGGGCGGGAACGCGTGATTTCCAGTAACAAGATTCATTCAAGGCGCCTGAACAGCCTGTTCCTCGTCGGAACCATGCTCGGCGGCTTCTCCGCTCCGTTATATGCACAGGCCGCCGCGTCGGACGCTGCACCTGTCGCGCCTCCGGCGCCGGCCGCGGCTCCAGCCGTTGCTCCCGCGCCGGCGCCCGCCGCCGCGGGTGTCATCCGCTCGCTTCAGGTCAAAGGTGCCGAGCGCCTCGAGCCCGAGACGATTCGTGCTTATGCGAATTTGACTCCGGGCCAGACCTACACCGCCGAGACCCTCGATGCGGCTCTGAAAGACCTCTACGCGACCGAATTGTTCGCCGACGTCGTCATTTCCGGCGCCGATACCGGCAATCTGCTCATTACAGTGCGCGAGAATCCGGTCATCAATCGCATCGTCCTTGAAGGCAACAAGAAGATCAAGGACGACAAGATCACGCCCGAAATCCGGCTGGCACCGCGCCAGATCTTCACTCGCTCCAAGGTTCGGGCCGATGTCGAGCGGATCATCGAATTGTACAAGCGCCAGGGCCGCTTCGCCGCCACCGTCGATCCGCAGGTCGTCCAGCTCGACCAGAACCGGGTCGATCTGGTCTTCGCCATCCACGAGGGCGACAAATCCAAGGTTCGCGCGATCAACATCATCGGCAACAAGGAATTCGGCGCCGGCCGCCTGCGTAAGGAGATGTACACCAAGGAAGCCGGCGGGATTCTCGGGCTGCTCAAACAGAATGACAGCTATGATCCGGATCGGCTGGCAGCCGACCAGCAGAAACTGCGCGCCTTCTATTTGACGCAGGGCTACGCCGATTTCCGGGTCGTCTCGGCTCTTGCCGAACTGACCCCTGACCGCCGCGATTTCGTCATCACTTACGTTGTCGAGGAAGGCCCCCGCTACAAGTTCGGGACGATCGAAGCTGACAGCGCGCTGCGCGACTTTAACGACGCAGAGATTTTGAAGTCGGTCAAGATCAAGTCCGGCGACTGGTTTAACGCCAAGCGGATCGAAGACGTGGTGACGGGCCTGTCCGAGGTCGCCGGCGCCAAGGGCTATGCCTTCGCCGAAGTGAACCCCAGCTACAAGCGCGACGCCGACAAGAAGCTGATGAACGTCACGTTCCGTATCGCGGATTCGCCGCGCGTGTATGTCGAGCGTATCGATATCACCGGCAACACGGTCACCCGCGACAAGGTCATCCGCCGCGAATTCCGCCTCAACGAGGGCGATGCGTTCAACTCGATCAAGGTCAAGCGAAGCCAGGACCGGATTCAGAGTCTCGGCTTCTTCCAGGAAAAACTCGAGGTCAAGCAAACCGAAGGCTCGGCGCCCGATCGCGTCGTGCTGGGCGTCGGTGTCGAGGAAAAGGCGACCGGCGAACTCCAGCTGTCGGCCGGCTATTCGAGCCTCGAGCAGTTCGTCTTCGCCGGCTCGCTCAGCCAGCGCAATTTCCTCGGCAAAGGCCAGATCGCGCAGGCCGGAGTCAATTGGTCGCGCTATTCCCGGTCGGTCAACCTTGGCTTTACCGAGCCCTATCTGTTCGACCGTCCGATCTCGCTTGGTGGCGAAATCTATCGCCGCGACTATAACAGCTTCAACTACGTCGGCACGACCCGCCAGACGACCTATTCGCAGGTCTCGACCGGGGGCGGCCTTCGAACTGGCTTCGCCCTAAACGAATATATGATCGCCGGCGCGCGCTACTCGCTGGTGCGCGACGAGATCACCCTGAACAAGGATAATTTCTACACCAATGGCGTGTGCGATCCGCTCAAGGCTGGAAGCTATTTGTGCGAAGAACTGGGCGGACGGATTACCTCGGCGGTGGGCTATTCGGTGTCTTATGACACGACTGACAGCTTCCGTCCGACGCGCGGCCTGCGTGCGTTGTTCAGCCAGGACGTTGCGGGCCTCGGTGGCGATGTCCGCTACATCCGCACCCGGGGCGACGTCACCCGCTTTGCCCAATTGCCCAGGGGGTTCATTCTCTCGGGCCATCTCGAAGGCGGCTATATTACCGCCTACGGCACCAATCGTAATCCATTGCGTGATCCGATCCGCATCACCGATCGCTTCTTCGGGACCGACCTGCGCGGGTTCGATATCCGCGGCATTGGCCCCAGGGTTCAGCGAGTGTTCTACAACGACGCCGGCACTCTGGTGACCGACAAGGCGACGGTGTCGGACGGACTGGGCGGCCATGCCTATTACCAAGGCCGGGTCGAGGTTGAATTTCCCACCAGCTCCGGCCTGCGCAGTCTTGGCATCCGTCCCAGCGCCTATGTCGATTTCGGCTCGCTTTGGGGCCTGTCCACGCCGCAGCTCAACGATGGAACGATCGGGGCGACCTGCACCCTGCCGGCAACGACCACGAATCCCGCCGTTGTTACTACCGTTGCCCCCGGCGTGGTCTGCCCGACCGGCTACAGCCGCCTGAACGGGTATCGCGAATTCTTCCTTGGCAATTCGCCCAAGCCGCGTGTGTCGATCGGCATCGGTGCCAACTGGAATTCGCCCTTTGGTCCGCTGCGGCTCGATCTCGCCCGGGCGCTCGTCAAGCAGGATGGCGACAAGACCAAGCTCTTCTCTTTCAACGTAGGAACCCAATTCTGATGAAAACCATGCTTCCCTTCGCCGCCCTTGCGGCCACTCTTGTTGCCATGCCGACCGTCGCCAGCGCCCAGCGCGCACCCGGTGCGATCGTCGTCGTCGTCGATAGCGAGCGCGTCTATCGCGAGTGCAATGCCTGCCGGACCGCATCGGCCCAGCTGCAGAGCATGGTTACGTCGGCCCAGGCCCGGGAAAAGGCGCTCAATGCGCAGCTCCAGACCGAGGGCACGGCTATCCAGACGGCCGCCAACGCGCTCGGCGGAAAGGAGCCCGACGCGGCGCTCAAGGCGCGTGCCCAGGCGTTCGAGACGAGGCGCACCGCCGCCACGCAGGAGTTGAGCCGGCTGCAGAATAATGTTCAGTCGACGCAGGCCAATGTCTCGCGTCAGATCAATGCCAGGCTTGGCCCGGTTTACAGCCAGGTCATGACCGCGCGCGGCGCCAACCTCGCCCTCGACATCAGTGCAACGCTGGCCAGCGCCTCGGCGCTCGACGTCACCACCGATGTGCTGACCGCGCTCAATGCCGCGCTGCCGAGCGTCAGCGTGACCCCGATGGCCGCCACGGCGCAGCCGAAGGGCCGGTGACCGAACAAGCGGTGACGGCGGGGGCCATCGGCCCGCTCGATATCGGGCGGGTGATGGCGGCCCTGCCGCACCGCTACCCCATGCTGCTGGTCGACCGGGTCGAGGAATTGCTTCCCGATCGGTCGATCCGCGCCATCAAGGCGGTCAGCTTCAACGAAAATTTCTTTCAGGGGCATTTCCCGGGCCGCCCGATCATGCCCGGCGTGCTGATCGTCGAGGCACTGGCTCAGGCCGCTGGCGTGCTGGCGGTCGAAAGCCTCGGCCTCGCCGGGTCGGGCAAGCTGGTCTATTTCATGGCCATCGAAAGCGCCAAGTTCCGTACGCCGGTCGTGCCCGGCTGCTTGCTGACGCTCGAAGTGGAATTCGTCCAGAAACGCTCGAGCGTGTGCAAATTCGCCGGTCGTGCATCGGTTGATGGCAAGCTGGCCGCCGAAGCCCAGTTCACGGCGATGATCGCGGACCCGCCGAAGGCTTGACCCGCCACCCGCCGCGTCCGTCCGCCGCTATCCGAAAGCTTTCCTCGAACAGCGCGCTGCGGACAAGGAGGGCAGGGGTCATGTCTACCACGAGTCGCCCGTCGGCGATCAGCAGCGCACGGTCGAACCGGTTAAGCTGGGCCAAATCGTGGAGCGCGCAGAGTACCGCCGCACCGCCCGCCGCGTGGCCCCGCATTGCCGCGATGAACCTCAGCACCCAATAGGGGTCGAGGTTCGACAGCGGCTCGTCGAGCAGCAGCAGGCGCGGGTTCGCGGCCAGCGCGCGCGCCATCAATACCCGCGACCGCTCGCCGGTCGACAAACTGCTCACCGGACGCTCGGTCAGGCGGTCGAGCTCGAATGCCACCAGCAGCCTTGCGATGGCCGCGGCATCCGGTCGGGCCACCCCCATCGTCACTACGTCGCGCACCGGGATCGGCCAGCCAATGTCACGCGATGCGCTCATCAGGCCGATCATGCCGCCGCGTCCCGGGCCCGCTCCGGCCAGCACCACGCCATCGATCTCGGCCGATCCTTTTGCCTCTTCGACCCCGGCAATGGCCCGCAACAGGCTGGTCTTGCCACCGCCATTGGGGCCGATAAGTGCGACCATCTCACCGCTCACCAAATCCAGGTCAGTCGGTTGCAGACGGCCTTCGATCCGCAGCCGCCTGGCGCTGAGCAGCGCGGTCATGTCATCACTCCGCGCCGCATCCTGACCACAAGCCACAGGAACAACGGCGTGCCGAACAGCGCGGTGACCACGCCAACCGGCAGCGGCCGATCGAGCATCAGCCCGCGCACCGCCAGGTCGGCCAGCGTCAGCAGCAGCGCGCCGATCAGCGCCGCCGGCAGCATCGCGCGTCCCGGGTGGCCGCGCACCAGCGATCGCGCCAGCACCGGCGCGACCAGTCCAACGAAGCCGATCGCCCCGCACACTGACACGCAGGCGCCGACCGCCACGGCGCTGGCAGCGATAACTTCGCCGGCGAGGCGGCGCGGCCTCACGCCGAGCGAAGCGGCGACGTCGTCGCCCAGCGCCAGCAGGTCGAGCGCGGCTGCGCGGCGGAGGAGCAGCGCCGAAGCGACCGCCGCCGGGACGAGCGCCGCAACGGCTTGCGGCAAGCTCTTGTCGACAAAACTGCCCATCAGCCAGTCGAACGCGTCGTAAAAAGCGAACGGGGAGGGGGCGAGCGCTAAGGCGATGCTGGTGGCGGCACCCGCGGCGAGCGACAGCGCGATCCCGGCCAGCAGCAACGTACTCGGTTCGGCCCGCCGCCCGGCCAGCAAGAAAAGGCAGGCGAGCATGACCAGCGCGCCGGCCGCTCCGCAGGCGGCGAGGAGCAACGGGTCGGCGACCCCCAGCCAGTAGAGTCCGAGCACCGCTCCCAGCGCCGCCCCGCTCGACGCGCCGCTGATGTCGGGCGAGGCGAGGGGATTGGCGAACACCGCCTGCAATGCCGCACCGCTCAGCCCGAGAACCGCGCCATAGCCAATCACCAAAGAGGTCCGCGGCAACCGCAATTCGGTCAGCAGCAGGCCGGGCAGCCGCGGGTCGATCGCCCGCGCGTCGGCCAGCGAGCCGAGCGGCAGCAGAAGATGCGCCGCGGCGGCAGCGAGCAGCAGCAGCAGCAGAAGGATCAGTGCCGCGCGATTCATCGGAAACTTCTCAGCCGCTCGACCTCGGCCAGCATCAGCGGACCACCACAGGTCCACGGCCGTCCATCGGTGACGATCCGGCGCGACGCGGCGCGACGCACCAGCGGATGGTCGAGCCACTGCTGCCCAAGCGAAGCCTGACTGCGCCGGTAATCGGACAGCAGCAAAATCTGTGGGGGCCTTAGCGCAAGCTGTTCGAGTGTCGCTCGCCCGCCCGCCAAAGCCCGCTGGCGCAACCCGGCCAGCCGCATCCACTGCGCACCAAGCGAGGTCGCTCCGACGCTGCTGCCATTCCCCCCCAGGAAAATCGCGTCGCGACCTGCGGGTATAGACCGCTGAAGTCTCGCCATATCGGCAGCCAAGGCATCGGCGCGATGGGGAAAGCCGAGCGCCGCGGCAACCCGCCGCAAGTTTGTGATCACGTCGGCCGGGGTCGCGGGATAAGGCAAGGCAAGCGTCGTCAGCCCCAGCTTTGCCGCGATTCGTGCGCTCCCTTTGGCGCCGCCGCCGGTCGACAGCAGCAGCGTCGGCCGGGCGCCCATCACTCGTTCGATCGATCCGTCATTGGATTGATAGCGCCGTGCGACGCGCCACAGCGGCGAATCCGCTGGGTCCATCGATACCCGGCTGACGCTGGCGATCTGCGCCGGCCTTGCGAGCATCAACAAATATTCGTCGGCGCACAGGTCGAGGCTCGCCACGCGCACCCCGCCGGCCAGGCTAATCACCAAGGCTGACGCGAATGCCGCCATGGACGCTCCTTCCCTCGGTGTGATAGCCGACCACGTCCTGGTACGCCGCGTCGAAGGCGTTGGCGACGCGCAGCGTCAGCTCGACTGGCCCCGCGATGCGATAAGCGAGCTGCCCGCTGGCCAGCCAGTAAGGCGCGAGCCAAACGCGCGGCGCCGGATAGAAGTCATAATCGCTGTCGATCCGCGCGCCCGTGTAGGCCACTGCCGCACCATAGCTCAGGCGACCGATGACGCCGTCGATAGCGACACTGCCGCTATGCTTGGGTCGCCGCTGTTCCCTGACCTGGCTCGCCGCTGGTCCCGACGGCTCCGTAGCGTCGAGCCACGCATAAGTCGCTGACAGGCGCAGCGCGGGGGATGGGGTCCAGCTGGCTTCGGCTTCGATCCCCTTGCGGCGGCTGGTGCCGGCGGCGTTGGCGGTGGTATTGGGGACGGTATAGACCCCGACGATCTGGTCGCGAAGCCGCTGGCGATAGGCGGTCAGCGCGGCCGCGAATGGCCCTTTGCGATAACGCAGCGACACCTCGCCGCCGCGGCTGGATTCGGGCCTGAGTGCCGGATTGCCGACAAAGCTGCCCGGATAATAGCCGTAGAGGTCAAAGAAGGTTGGCTGGGCGATGCCTTGGCCATAGGTGGCCGAAAGGCGGAATCCGCCACCCAGCGTGGCCAGTGCCGAAGCCCGCACTGTTGTCGCGCTTTTGAAGGTGGAAAAGATGTCCCGACGCACCGCCACGTCGGTCGATAGCGGGCCGAGGTCGTGCATTTTCCACTCTATCGTCACCGACTCGTGGCGGCGCGCGCGGTCCTGATCGGTCAGTCCGGCCACTGCCGCGCGCGATGCAAAGGTCTCGCGCTCACCGTCCACCGCAACGATCACGTTGTGCCGCCCGATCCACTTCCCGGCCTCGAAGGCGATCATCCGCCGGGTTGCGCTGGTGCGATTGATCGGCGCGTCGGCAAGGAAGTTGCGGTTGGTCGATTGAAGCAGGCTGGCGGAGGTGGTGGCATAGGCTTCCGACCGGTCGCCGATGGTCGCGTAAAACCGCCCCGCAGTCATCCGGTTGCGGGTCGAATCGAGGGTGTCGGCACGGAGGTAGGTGAGGGGGTCGGTGCCGTCAAAGTTGCTGAGCCCGCGCACCGCGAAGCCCGAGGCGCCGATCGTGAGCCCGGGCGACAGACGATAGGTCCCGCTAATCCGCGCCGACAGGTTGCGGTACCCGTCGCGCTCGCCGTGCCCCGAGAAACTGTCGATGCCGTCGCTGCGCTGCCCGGCGACGCCCATGGAAAGACCACGCTCAGCCGTGCCAATGCTGGTCCGCACCGCGCCGCGCCAGGTGTTAAAGCTGCCACCTTCGATCAGCGCTACGGTTCCCCCACTGCCCGGCGCGGGGCCATCAACCGCGACCACGCCGCCGATCGCCTCGCTGCCCCACAGCGCCGACTGCGGCCCACGCACCACCTCGATGCGGCTCGCTACATCGGCATTGAGCAGGTCGAACCGCGGTGCGTTGCCGGCCGCGGGGTCGTTGGCGCGAATGCCTTCGACGAACAACAGGGTGTGGTTGGCCTCGGCGCCGCGAATGCGGACTTCAGCCAATGTCCCCGCCGGGCCATTCATCGATACCGACAATGAGGGTATGAGGCGCAAATAGTCGGTCACCAGCGCCGCGTCGATCCGCTCGATCCGCGACGCGTCGATCAACGTCACGCTGGCCGGCGTGGTATCGGCCTTGTCCGCGGTTCGCGACGCGGTAACGACAATGGCAGCGGGGTCGAGGGGTTGAGCGTCGAGCATAGCTGTCCTTCCGGTCCATGACATGTCGTCACGGAGGGAAGGGCGCGGCGGTGCGCGAAGGCCCCGGCGCGGTCTGCCCACGTCGCACGGCTGGTCCCGGCCGGGAAACGGACGACGGACCGGGGCGGGTATCTGACTCGCCGGGCCAAATGCGACACGGCTTACAGTTGCGGGCACAGCGCCGGATTTCCGCCGGCTTCCCCCTTGGCCAGCGGCATTACGCCGCCGGACCCTGATCCTGCGGCGCGA
>JBDSMA010000099.1:0-4590 GCA_039916085.1 Sphingomicrobium sp. | reverse complement strand
CCTGCAGCGCGGCGAGGAAATCGTCGCAGGTCGCCGCCTGCCCGTCGTGGCGATCAAAATAGAGGTCCGTGCCGGCGCGGAATTTCCCGGGGCCGAGCATGGTGTGCAGCATGCGGATCAGCTCGGCGCCCTTGTTATAGACGGTGGCGGTGTAGAAGTTGGTGATTTCAATGAAACTTTCGGGCCGCACCGGGTGCGCCAGAGGGCCCATATCCTCGGGGAACTGGACCGCGCGCAGCAGCCGCACATCGTCGATCCGCTTGACCGCCTGGCTCCCCATGTCGCCCGAAAAGCTCTGGTCGCGGAACACAGTGAAGCCTTCCTTGAGCGAGAGTTGGAACCAGTCGCGGCAAGTCACCCGGTCGCCCGACCAATTGTGGAAATATTCATGCGCGACGACCCCGGCGACGGCGTCGAAGTCGGCGTCGGTAGCGGTCTCCTGGTCGGCCAGCACATAGCGCGAGTTGAAAATGTTGAGGCCCTTGTTCTCCATCGCCCCGAAGTTGAAATCATCGACCGCGACGATGTTGAACAGGTCTAGGTCATATTCGCGGCCATAGGCCTCTTCGTCCCAGCGCATCGCCGCCTTGAGGCTGGCCATTGCGTGGCGGGTCTTGGGCAAATCCTTTTCCCGAACCCAGATGGCCAGCGCGACCTCTCGCCCCGACATGGTCGTGAAGCTGTCGCGGTTGGGCGACAAATCCCCGGCGACCATCGCGAACAGATAGGACGGCTTGGGGAACGGGTCGTGACACTCGGCCCAATGCGCCCCGTGGTCGCCGTCGCCGCTGGCGGTGCAATTGCCATTGGCGAGCAGTACCGGAAAGCGGGCCTTGTCGGCGCTCATCCTGACCGAATAGACCGACAACACGTCGGGCCGATCAGGGTGGAAGGTGATTCGACGGAACCCCTCGCTTTCGCACTGGGTGCATAATATCCCGCCCGAGGCGTAGAGTCCCATCAGCCGGCTGTTGGCCTCGGGCGCGATCTCGACTTCGGTCTCGACCACCGCGCGGTCGCCGGCGATCTCGACGATCAGCGTCGTCCCGTCCATCGTCCAGCGCGCCGTATCCCCATCGACCGTCACGCGGCTCGGCCGTTGCCCGCCACCGGCCAGCCGCAGCGTCCGGTCATGTGCGCCGTTGCGCTCGACGGTCAGCTTGGCGATCACCCGAGTTGTTGCCGGGTCGAGCGCGAAGTCGAGATCCACCGCGGGCACCCACCAGTCGGGCGGGCGGTAATCCGTGCGATGGATGGTCACATGGGTCGGCGAGGGCGGTGCCTCGGGGTTGATGCGTGCGTCGGCCATGAGCGCTGCTAAAGCGCCCGGCCGATCGACGCAACGCCGCACGCATCGACCGCCAAGAGACCAACGAACTAGCCCGCGTCGGGCGCGGCGGCGGGGAGCGGCCGGCGCCACACCAAAGCGACCAGCATCCCGCCAATCGCCAGCGCCGCCCCGGCGGCAGCCAGCGGCGTCCAGCGGTACCCTTCCACCACGGTTGAAATGGCCATGGCGATGATCGGCACGATTACGCTCGAATAGGCCGCTCTGCCCGGGCCGATCTTTCGCACGACCGGGAAATAGAGGCTGAAGCACAGCACCGACGCCGCCAGCGCCAAATAGAGCAGGCCGAGCCAATAGGCCGGTCGCGGATCGAACGTCGGTGGCCCCGCCGTGGCTAGCGCCAGCGCCACATCGGCCAGCGCGCCGAACGCCATGCTCCACGCCAACAGCACTGGCAGCGCGTAACGCCGCGCTCGCTCACCGGCCTGGAACACATTCGCCATCGACGCGCCCATCAAGCCGGCCAGCGTCCAGGCAAGGCCAGTCATGACGGCGGCGCCCCGCCCCGGTGCCGCGCCCAGTTCGTGCGCGAACAGCAGGCCGACGCCAGCCACCGCCACCGCCCCGCCGACTAGGAAGGCGCGGCCCGGGCGCTGGCCCAGATAGGTCCAGGCGAGCAGGCTGTTGGGGATCAGCAGAAGCGCGAATACAGTCGCCACCAGCCCGGACGTGACATAATGTTCGGCCTGGTAGACGCAGCTGAAATTGGCGCTGAATTGGGCAATGCCGAGGAACGCCGCCGAGCCGAGCAGGCCGCGCGACGGCGCTAGTCGAAATCCCTGCCACCGCGCAACGCAGGCCATCGCCACTGCGGCAATGACGAAGCGGTAAGCGACCGACCACACCGTCGGCACGCTGCCGATTTGGTCGCGGATGACGATCCACGTCGATCCCCAGATAGCGGTGAAGATGATGAACGGAATGACGATCGACGCGTCGATCCTTGCCCGGCCGGCGCGATTCACAGGTCGCGGATCGCTTTCGCCAGCTGCTCGATCGCGGCCATATCCTGATCCCACGCGGTCATCAGCCGCACTTCGCCCGGCGCCCAGTCGTAGAAATCAAACCCCTGCGCTCTCAGGCGCGCGGCTTCCGACGGGGTCATCCGCAAGAACAGCTCGTTCGCTTCGACCGGGTGGATCAGCCGCCCGCCCCCCGCCGCTTCGGCCAAAACGGCGGCGGCGGCGTTGGCGGCGCGCGCATTGCCCAGCCAAACCTCACCCTCGACCATCGCCAGTAATTGCGCGGCGAGGTAGCGGCCTTTGGACAACAAATGCCCCGCGCGCTTGCGCATCCGCCGCACCAATTCAGCCTTCGCGGGGTCGAACAGGATCAGCGCCTCAGCGTTCATCGCGCCATTCTTGACGAAGCCAAACGACAGCGCATCGACCCCGGCCCGCCACGTGACGTCGGCGACATGCTCGCCGGTGAAGGCGATGGCGTTGGCGAAGCGCGCCCCGTCCATGTGAAGTCCAAGTCCGCGTTTTTTGCACTCGGCGCCGATCGCTGCCACTTCGGCGGCGCGGTAAGTGAGACCATATTCGGTGGCATTGGTAATCGAGCAGACCGCCGGCTGGACCTGGTGGATGTCGTCGCGGACCCCGTCGCATGCCGTCGCCAGCGCCTGCGGCGTGATCTTGGCGCCTTCCCCATCAACCAGCATCAGCTTGGCGCCATGGGTGAAAAAGCCGGGCGCGCCGGCCTCGTCAACCTCGATATGGGCGACCCGGTGGCAGACGATCGCCCCAGTCGGCGGGCACAAAGCGGCCAGCGCCAGGCAATTGGCGGCAGTGCCGGTCGACACCCACAGGGCCGTAACTTCGGTCTCGAACAGGGCCGAGAAAGCGCGGTCAAGCCTCTGGCTCAGCGCATCGCCGTCATAAGCGGTGTCGAGCTGGTTGGCGTCGGCCAGCGCGCGCATCGCCTGCGGGCAGACAGCGGCGGCGTTGTCGGAGAAGAAGCGCATGACCGCGGGAATGCGGCGGGTCGACGGGCGCGTCAATCGCCGATCGACGGCGGACAGCAAGAAGGCGCCGCGCCTTTCGGCGCAGCGCCTTCGCTAAGCGGTACTTACGTCTTAGTTGAGCTGGCTGGCGACGTTGTTGAACGTCGTGCCGAGCTTCGAACCGACGCTCGTCATCGCGGCAATCGCGGCAACGGCAATCAGCGCGG
Organism: Sphingomicrobium sp.; assembly: GCA_039916085.1. Lineage (GTDB taxonomy): Bacteria > Pseudomonadota > Alphaproteobacteria > Sphingomonadales > Sphingomonadaceae > Sphingomicrobium. The sequence continues at coordinate 1,070 of JBDSMA010000099.1, read as the reverse complement.
CGATCAGGCCATATTCAATGGCCGTCGCGCCCTTCGAATCACGGATCAGCTTGTAAAAATTGGTCATATCTATTTCCCTTGGTCTGGCCTGAGGGAATATCGCCGCATTTAGTTACCGAAGGGTAAAGAGCCCGACGTCTAGTCCCGCAGCGGGAATGACCGCCTTCCGGACGAAAAAATGGTGCTGCCGGTGAGGATTGAACTCACGACCTCAGCCTTACCAAGGATGCGCTCTACCACTGAGCTACGGCAGCATGTCGGAAGGACGGGCGGGCCTATGGATGCTGGGCAGCGCGGCGTCAACCCGGCTTGCCGCGACGTTCCGGGAATATTAGCGAGAGCGGCGATGGCCGGGTCCGACAAACTGCGCGAGGAGCGACTCGCCGCCGCGCTGCGCGACAACCTCAAACGGCGCAAGGCCCAGACGCGCGAAGCCGAGGAACAGGTCCCGAAGCAGGACCCCGAATGCTAAAGCGGCGCGCAGGCCGTTTTAAGCCAGGCGCGATCCTCGCCGTTCAGCGCCGGGCCGATCTTTTTGAGTACCTCGGCATGATAGGCATTGAGCCACGCCAACTCGGACGGGTTGAGCATGCCCTTGACGATCAGCCTACGCTCAATTGGGGCGAAGGTCAGCGTATCGAACCCCAGCATCGGCTTTTCCGCGCCATCGATATGCTTTTCGACCGTCAGCACCAGATTTTCGATGCGGATGCCGTAGGCGCCCGCTTTGTAGTAGCCCGGCTCGTTCGACAGAATCATGCCCGCCGCCAGCGGCTCGTCTCCACCCGCCTGTGCGCTCCCCGCCGGAGATATTCGCTGCGGCCCTTCATGAACCGCGAGGAAGGCGCCGACGCCGTGACCGGTGCCATGAGCATAATCGAGTCCGGCCTCCCACAGCGGCCGCCGCGCGAAGCTATCGAGCTGGGTGCCGCGCGTCCCCATCGGGAACAGCGCCGTGGCGATCGCGATATGGCCCTTGAGCACCCGGGTGAAGCGATCGCACATTTCATCGGTCGGCTGGCCGATGGCCAGCGTGCGGGTGATGTCGGTCGTGCCATCGGCATATTGCC
>JBDSMA010000098.1:0-1967 GCA_039916085.1 Sphingomicrobium sp. | reverse complement strand
TGACCTTCTTCAGCATCCAATTCTCGCCGCGCTCGCCGGGGCGCCCTTTCAGCCGGAACATGACCCAGTCTCCCTTCATCCGCGCGCCTTCGAGGCGGAAGTGAAGATGGCCCTCCTCGATCGTCTTGCGCGGGTCTTTGCCCGGCTCCGGCACCCAGCGGCCGACGTCCCAAAGCATGACCGTTCCGCCGCCATATTCTCCCTTCGGGATGGTGCCTTCAAAGTCGGCATAGTCGAGCGGGTGATCTTCGGTCCGCACTGCCAGCCGGTTATCGGCGGGGTCGAGGCTCGGCCCCTTCGGCACCGCCCAGCTTTTCAGCACGCCGTCCATCTCAAGCCGGAAATCCCAATGCAACCGCGACGCGTCATGCTTTTGAACGACGAAGCTGTCGCCCTTGCCCTTGAGCTTGCGACCGGCAGGCTCGGCGGTTTTCTTGAAGTCCCGCTTCTTATTATAAGTCGCTATGTCGAGCGGGACGTTGGCCACTGCCTCAAGCCCGCTTGCGCGCCACGGCCGCCCGCTTCGGCGCGGCTTTCTTCTTCCGCGCCGGTGCCTTGTCGTCGCCAAGGCTCTTTTTCAGGGCGGCCATCAGGTCGATGACATTGGAGCCCTTTGCCGGTCGGTCGTCGGGGTCCTGGATGACCCTTTTGCCCTTCTTCTTCAGCTTCTCCGCGATCAGCGACTGGAGCGCCTCGATGTAGCGGTTGTGGAACTCGCCGGCGTCGAACTCGCTCGCTTTCTTGTCGATCAGGCTCTGCGCGAGGTCGAGCAAATCTGGGTCGGGCTTGGCGTCGCCGATGTCGCGGAAATAGGCGGACGCCTTGTTGACCTCATCGGCGTAGCGCAAAGTCTCCAGCACCATGCCCCGCCCGCACGGCTTGAGCGACACGACATATTCCTGGCCGCGCATGGCGAGCTGGCCGACGCCGACCTTCTTCGACTGCCGCAGCGCCTCGCGAAGGACGATGAACGCCTCTTCCGCAAGATCGTCGGCGGGCACCACGAAATAGGGCTTGTCGTAATAGATCGGATCGATGTCGCCGAGGTCGACGAACTGGGTCAACTCAAGCGTTTTGCGGCTCTCCAGCTTGACCTTCTCGATCTCCTCGGGGTCGAGCAAGACATATTCGCCCTTCGCCACTTCGTAGCCCTTGAGGATTTCGTCGCGGTCGACCGGACCAATGCCCGGTACGGTTTTCTCATAGCGGACGCGCTGACCCGACGGCTCGTGAATCTGATGAAACGCGATCGACCGGCCGGCCTTGGTCGCGGGGAAAATCTCGACTGGAATCGACACCAGCGCCAGCCTGATTTGCCCCCGCCATGAAGGACGCGCAGCCATGTTCACTCCCCTGATCGGAACAAGGTGGATTCAATCATCAAGCGCCGGAGTGGTTCCCGTCGGGTACCGCTGGCGTTGACGAACGCATCTGGCGGATGGCAAAGGCGGCTCGGCCCGAGCGGGTGTAGCTCAATGGTAGAGCAGAAGCCTTCCAAGCTTACGACGAGGGTTCGATTCCCTTCACCCGCTCCAAACTTCATGCCGGGGGCATGGAGTTATGGAGCGCCAGCCTCGCCTTGTCAGGGGCATTACGGCTTCAGAAGCGCTACCCATTTCCCGCGCCTGGCCCGGTTGACAGTCTCGCGGTGGCCCGCCATTGGCCCCGCCATCGCCCCTGGAGAGGTGGCCGAGTGGTTAAAGGCAGCAGACTGTAAATCTGCCCGGGTTTCCCGTACGCTGGTTCGAATCCAGCCCTCTCCACCACTCTCCTAAGCCGCGCGAATGCGCTGGCGCGCCGTAAACAACATCGGCGAGGCTGCCGAGCATACGAAACTTAAGTCGGATTATCCGCTCGGCGGTGCGGCGCCATCAAAGGGTGGCGTGAAAGATTTTTCCGGCGGCGAAGGTTATAGCCATCGCGAAGCTGCCCCAGGCCACAACCCTTATCGTTGCCGGCAGGACGGG
>JBDSMA010000097.1:0-5041 GCA_039916085.1 Sphingomicrobium sp. | reverse complement strand
GCCGGGATTGCCGGGCGCGCAGAGCAAAGCATCGCAGCTTGGCGATTGCCTAAGCCGCCACGCCAGCGCATCTTCGCGGCCTCCCGAACCCAGCAGCAGGATGTTCATGACCACCTCGACCTTTGGTCCCGACGACGACAATGCCAGCGGCCTGTTAGCCGAGGCGAAGGGCGGCGACAATTCGCCCGCTCTGTCGGTCAGCGAACTGTCGGGTGCCTTGAAGCGGACGGTCGAGGCGGCGTTCGGGCTGGTTCGCGTGCGCGGCGAGATTTCGGGGTGGAAACGCCACGCCTCGGGTCATTGCTATTTCACCCTGAAGGACGAGGGCGCGTGCATCGACGCGGTCATCTGGAAGGGCCAGGCGGCGGGGCTCGCCTTCCGCCCCGAGGACGGCGCCGAAGTCATCGTCACCGGCAAGCTGACCACTTATCCGGGGCGGTCGAAATATCAGGTGGTGGTCAGCCGGATGGAGCTGGCGGGGGAGGGCGCGCTGATGGCGCTGCTCGACAAACGCCGCCGGACGCTCGCCGCCGAGGGGCTGTTCGACGAGGACAAGAAGCGCAAGCTGCCGTTCCTGCCGCGGCTGATCGGGGTGGTCACCTCGCCGACCGGGGCGGTGATTCGCGACATCATCCACCGGCTCGAGGACCGCTGCCCGACCCACGTCATCGTCTGGCCGGTCCCGGTCCAAGGCGAGGGCGCGGCGGGAAAAGTCGCGGCGGCGATTCGCGGCATGGCTGGCCTGAAACCGCGTCCCGACCTGATCATCGTCGCGCGCGGCGGCGGCTCGATCGAGGATTTGTGGGCGTTCAACGAGGAAGAAGTGGTGCGCGCCGCGGCCGAATCACCGATCCCGCTGATTTCCGCCGTCGGGCATGAGACTGACACCACGCTGATCGACTTCGCCGCCGACCGCCGCGCGCCGACCCCGACCGCGGCGGCGGAGATGGCGGTGCCGGTCCGCGCCGAGCTGCTGGCGATGCTGAACGGACTTGGTCACCGCCAGACCGCCTGCGTCACGCGCGGCGCGGCCCGGGCGGCGGAGCGGATCGAGCAGATCGCCGCGCGCTGGCCCACCCCGGCGGCGTTGTTCGACCCGCTGGCGCAGCGAATCGATGTCGCTGGCGACAGCTTGCCGCGGGCGCTGGCCCAGCGCACCGCTCATGCCCGTGCGGATCTAGCCGCCAGCGCGCCGCGCCTCCAGCCGCGGCTGCTGACGGCGCGAATCGAGCGCGGGGCGGAGCGGCTCGCGGCGCTGTGGCGGCTGGCCGACCTGGCCCATCCCGAACGGCCGCTGCGGCGCGGCTATGTCCGGGTCACCGACCGCGCCGGCAAGACGCTGATCCACGCCGCCGCGGCGCGCGAGGCGCGGGCGGTCGACCTCCACTTCGCCGACGGGGTGGTGGCGGCGACGACCGGGGATCCGGCGGACAGCGGGCCCAAGACCTTCCGCCCGCGCCTTGAGCGCGGCGGCCGCGGGGCCTATCAAGCGGGACAGCCGGGGCTGTTCGATCCCCCGGAGGAGTGAGCATGCTGAAAAGCGCCGGGCGCGAGGCCCGTATCCATTATCTCCACGGCACCTTCCGCCTGCTGGCCGACGGCGATCACGTCCGGTGCGCGGTGACCGGCGCCAGGATCGCGCTCGACGAACTGCGCTACTGGAGCGTCGCGCGGCAGGAAGCCTATGCCGATGCCGCCGCCAGCCTTGAAGCCGAGCAGCGAGCGGCGAGCCGCTAAACGCCCACGTCGCAAGGCGAATTCGGGCCGGGCTTCCACTGTGTCATCGCCGACACAGTTTGGTAACAAAGCGTCTCCCGATTGCCCGTTCGGCTTTACAGCGCCCCCCGCCGCCACGCTAAAGGGACATTCACGTGGGGCGAATTGCGCCTGCGAGGGATTTTTATGGCGGTGTTGATGACCGCCACATTGGGGAGACTATGATGATTAAGAGCACTTTGCGTGCAACGACGGCGCTCCAGGCGATCGCGTTGCTGGGCATGGGCTTGGCGGCTACGCCAGCGTTTGCGCAAAGCACGTCGACCACGACGCCCACGTCGCCCACGACGTCGACCACTGTCACGACCGGCGCCGACGGCACTGTCGTCACGCAGCAGACCGGCCCCGCCGGCAATCAGTCCAATCAGCCGCCCGCGCCCGGTCAGCCGACCGCCGGCACCGCGCCGAACGCCGAAGGCAACGACACGATCGTCGTCACCGGCTCGATCCTGCGCCGCACCGACACGGAAACTCCTTCGCCCGTCACCGTGCTGACCGCCACCGCGCTTCAGGACCGCGGCGTCAACACCGTGTCCGACGCCGTGACCAAGCTGTCGAACAACAACGCCGGCACCGTGCCGCAGGGCTGGAACAACGGTTCCAACTTCGCCACCGGCGCCACCGGCGTTTCGCTGCGCGGCCTGACCGTGCAGTCGACCCTGGTGATCTTCGATGGTCTGCGCACCGCGCCGTACCCGCTGGCCGATGACGGCCATCGCAACTTCGTCGATCTCAACACCATCCCCGACGCCATCGTCGACCGCATCGAAATCCTTCGCGACGGCGCGTCGTCGACTTATGGTTCGGACGCGATCGCGGGCGTGGTCAACGTTATCACCAAGAAGGAAGTCCACGGCCTCCACCTCAACGGGTCGGCCGGTCTTTCGCAGCGTGGCGACGGCGCCGAATACCGCATCGACGCAACGGTCGGCTTCGGCGACCTGCGCGACAAGGGCTACAACTTCTACGTCAGTGGCGAATTCCAGCGCACCGACGCAATCCATGCCCGCGACCGCGGCTATCCGTTCAACACGGCGGACCAGAGCCGCATCTGCAACGCACCCGGAAGCTGCGCCTTCAACGGCATCGTCAACGGCATCGAAGCGACTGGCGACTTCAACGGCCTTGGAGCGACGACCACGCCGGTTATCCGCCCCTATGGCAACCCGGGCGGGGCGCAGGGTCCCTATGTCCTGGCCAATCCGTCCCTGGGCTGCCAGGGCCTGACGCCGATCACGCTGAATCCTTATCAGCAGACCGCAAACGGCTTTTTCGGCTCGCCGAGCTATGGCGCGCAGCAGTGTCAGCAGGATCTGGTCAACCAGTATCAGGATAACCAGCCGGCGCAGAAGCGCTACGGTCTGTCGGCTCGCGGCACCGTCGCGATCAGCGACAACACCGAATTCTATGCGCAGGGCAACTTTTACGAGGTGAAGACCCACACCCAGTACGCTGGCGGTACGTTCTCGGGCTTGACGGCCGGTGGCGGCACCCGCGCGGGCTTCAACCCCTTCTATCTGCCGGTCTACATCTGCCCGATCGGTACGCCGATGTCGAACCCGACGACGCAAATCTGCACCTCGACCACTCCGGGTGCTCAGCTCAACCCGTACAACCCCTATGCCGCTAACAACCAGCGGGCGCGCCTGATCGCGCGTTACGACCGGGCCCGCACGACCGACGCGGATGCTCGGACCTACCGTTTTGCGGCAGGCATAACCGGATCGTTCCTCGGCGGCGTCAACTACAACGTCGACGGGTCGATCTCGCGGGTCGATTTGACCATCGATCAGAAGAACTTCTTCAATGTTCGCAACCTGATCACGGCGGCCAATTCCGGCCTCTATGACTTCCTCAATCCGGCGAACAATACCCAGGCGCAGCGCGACTTCATCGCTCCGCCGAACCGCAACGACTCCAACTCGCAGCTGAAAATGATCCAGGGCTCGCTGTCCAAGGACCTTTTCCAGCTTCCGGGTGGCCCGCTGCAGGCGGCGGTCGGCGCTTCCTATCGCCAGGAATCGATCAGAAACCCGAGCGCTAACCCGGTCAACAACGTCGATCCCTATGACCGTTATCAGACGATCAACGCGGTCGGCGCCGAGGGTAAGCGCAACGTCAAATCGGCCTTCTTCGAAATCGGTGCGCCAATCGTGAAGCAGTTCGAAGTCAACGTGTCGGGCCGTTACGACAAATATTCGTCGGGTCAGTCCAACTTCTCGCCGAAGATCGGCGCCAAGTTCACGCCGATCCGCGAGCTTGCGTTCCGCGGCACCTATTCGAGGGGCTTCCGCATCGCCAGCTTCAACGAAGCTTACGGCCTGCCTACGACGGGCTACATCACCAGCGGCGGCATCTGCGTCAACCCTGCCAATGCGGCATTCTGTTCTGCGCACGGGAACAACGCTTACGCTACTGGACCCTATGCTTATGGCCTGACCGCCACGGGCAACCCAAATCTGAAGCCAGAAAAGTCACGGTCCTTCACCTTCGGAACGGTGTTCGAGCCGTCCCGCCACCTGTCGTTCACGATCGATTATTTCAACATCAAGATCAACGACCTGATCACCGGCGCGGATTATTCAAAGGTCGTCCAGCAATATTATGCCAACAACGGTGTGGTGACGGTTCCCGGGATCGTCATCACCCCCGCCCAGCCGGACCCCAACTTCCCGACCGCGCTGCCGTTGATCGGGACGATCGAATATAGCTTCCAGAATGCCAACTCATTGCTCTCAAAGGGTGTCGATTTCGGTGCGACCAGCCGCTTCCAGATCGGCCGGGTCAAGTGGACCAGCTACCTCGAGGCGTCGTACCTGCTGAAGTACGCCAAATATTACGACACTGGCGCGGTGCAGCGTTATGACGGCACGCTCAGCCCGTGCGACGTGACGTCGTGCTCGGGTGCGCCGAAGTGGCGCGGCAGCTGGCAGAACACGCTCGACTTCGGGCGCTTCAAGACCAGCCTGACGAGCTACTACACCAGCGGCTATGACCTGGCGTCGACCGATTACGGCGGAGCTCCGGGCGAGTGCGCCACGACCAACATCGGTGCATCGGTCGTCACCTATGACGATGGCACGCCGATCCTTTGCCGTGGCAAATCGTTCATGACGCACGATTTGACGATGGCGCTGGACGTGGGCGATCACTTCACGCTTTACGCCAACGTCCTCAACCTGCTCGATACCAAGGCACCCTACGATCCGTCGGCTGCTTATGGCATCTACAACTACAACGTCGCATGGGCCCAGTCGGGCTTCAT
>JBDSMA010000096.1:0-2097 GCA_039916085.1 Sphingomicrobium sp. | reverse complement strand
GCCTCGCCGAATTCGATCGCGCGATCGGCGGCGGCATCGTTCCGGGATCGGCGATGCTCGTCGGCGGCGACCCGGGCATCGGCAAGTCCACCCTTTTACTCCAGGTCGCGGCAAGAATCGCGGAAACCGGGCGCGGCGTGATCTATGTCTCGGGCGAGGAAGCGGCCGACCAGGTGCGACTGCGCGCGCTACGCCTCGGCCTCGGCCGCTCGCCGGTCCGGCTCGCCGCCGCCACTTCGGTGCGCGACATCCTGACCACGCTCGGCAGCGGCGATCCGCCGGCGCTGCTCGTCATCGATTCGATCCAGACCATGCACAGCGACCTGATCGACGGCGCGCCGGGTACGGTCAGCCAGGTCCGCGCCTCGGCGCAGGAGCTGATCCGCTTCGCCAAGCAGACCGGCACCGCGGTCGTCCTCGTCGGCCATGTCACCAAGGACGGCACCATCGCCGGCCCGCGCGTGCTCGAACATATGGTCGACGCGGTGCTCGGCTTCGAAGGCGACCGCAGCCACCAGTACCGCATCCTCCGCGCCGCCAAGAACCGCTACGGCGGGACCGACGAGATCGGCGTGTTCGCGATGGACGGCGCCGGGTTGAAGGAAGTGCCCAACCCCTCGGCTTTGTTCCTCACCCAGCGCGGCACGGCGGTCAGCGGCACCAGCGTGTTTCCGGCGATCGAGGGCACCCGCCCGCTGTTGCTCGAAATCCAGGCGCTGACCGTGCGGCTGGCGAGCGGCGCAACCCCGCGGCGCTCGGCGGTCGGGTGGGATTCGGGGCGGCTGGCGATGATCCTCGCGGTGCTCGAGGCACGCTGCAATCTGAGCTTCGCCACCGCCGAGGTCTATTTGAACGTTGCCGGCGGTTATCGTCTGAGCGACCCCGGCGCCGATATGGCGGTCGCCGCCGCGCTGGTCTCGGCGCTGTCCGAGCGGCCGGTACCGGAGGGCTGCGTGGTGATGGGCGAAATCGCGCTGTCGGGCGAAGTGCGGCCGATCGCCCACGCTGGTCTGCGCCTCAAGGAAGCCGCCAAGCTGGGCTTCGAACGCGGCTGGGTGCCCGCCGGAACGACCGGCCCGGACGGTCTGCCGCTGGCCCGCTTCGATCACCTGCGTCAGCTGGTCGACCAGATCCTCGGCCGTTAGGGCTTTCATCGCCGCCCCGCTGCCGCTAGCCGGAGCGGCATGACTCCGCTCGACATTTTCGTCCTGCTCCTGCTCGGCGGCGGCGCATTGGTCGGCTTCGCGCGCGGCTTCGCGCAGGAAGTGCTGGCGCTGATGGCGTGGATCGCCGGCATCGCCGCGGTCAAGCTGTTCCACGATTCGCTCCAGGCGAAGCTGCTGGCCGTCGCCGGGTCCGACGCCTCGGCCTCGATGCTGGCCTTTGCCTTGCTGTTCCTGCCGACTTTCGTCGCGCTGCGCCTGTTCGGTCGCGCCGTCGGCAATCGCGCGCGGCGATCGGTGCTGGGCCCGGTCGACCGCGTGCTCGGCGGCGGGTTCGGGATGGTGAAGGGGCTGATCGGCGCGATCCTCGTCTTCCTGATCGCCAATTACGCCACCGACATCGTCTATGGCCCGAACGCGCGGCGGCCGGCCTGGATGACCCGCTCGCGCACTTTCCCGCTGCTCAACGCCAGTAGCCGCGCCGTGGTCGACTGGGTCGAAACCCGCCGCCATCGGGGGGTCAGCCCATGATCCGCCTGTACGACACGATGGCGCGCGAGAAACTGGACTTCGTCCCCGCCGACCCGAAGCGCATCACGATGTATGTCTGCGGTCCGACGGTGTACGGCCGCGCCCACATCGGCAACGCCCGCCCGGCGGTGGTGTTCGACACGCTCGCCCGATTGATCCGCCACGTCCATCCGGATCATGAGCTGATTTACGCCCGCAACGTCACGGATGTTGACGACAAGATCATCGCCGCAGCCGCCGAGGAGGGCGTCGATCCGTCGATCATCACTCAGCGATTCGAGCGCTTTTACCTCGATGATATGGGCGCGCTCGGCGTCGCCCCGCCCGACATTGCGCCGCACGCGACCCAGGATATCGCGGCGATGGTGGCGATGATCGCCGAGTTGGTCGCCGGCGGCAACGC
>JBDSMA010000095.1:0-9357 GCA_039916085.1 Sphingomicrobium sp. | reverse complement strand
TACATCCACTACGGCATCCGCGAATTCGGCATGGCCTCGGCGATGAACGGCATGGCGCTGCACGGCGGCGTGGTGCCCTATGGCGGAACGTTTCTGGTATTCTCCGACTATAGCCGCGCGGCGATTCGCCTCGGCAGCCTTGAGAAGGCGCACGTCATCCATGTGATGACCCATGATTCGATCGGGCTTGGCGAGGACGGGCCGACCCACCAGCCGATCGAGCATCTTCAAAGCCTTCGCGCGATACCCGGGCTGCACGTCTATCGCCCGGCAGACGCGGTCGAAACCGCCGAATGCTGGGCGGCGGCACTGGCGGGCGACGGGCCGAGCCTGATTGCCTTGTCACGCCAAAATCTGTCACCGCAGCGGCTCACGGCGGCAAGCGAAAACCTCAGCGCAAAAGGCGCCTACCGGCTCAAGGCGGCGGAAGCGGCGCGCAAGGTCATCCTCATCGCCACCGGGAGCGAGGTCGAGCTCGCGAGCGGCGTTGCCAAGGAACTCGAAGGGCAGGGGATTGGCGCCGACGTGGTCTCGATGCCGTGTACCGAGGCGTTCGACGCGCAGGACGCGGGCTACCGCGAGGATATTCTTCCCGACGTCTCCAATCGTGAGATTTTGCGCGTGTCGATCGAGGCCGGGACGACCTTTGGCTGGGAGCGCTACACTGGCTTGCACGGGTTGAGGATCGGCATCGACCGCTTCGGCGCCTCCGCCCCGGCGCCCGACCTCTACGAAAAATTCGGGCTGACGGTGCCCAAGATATTGAGCCGCGTGCTCGACCAACTGAAACAAAGGGACATTGCATGACGAAAGTCGCCATCAACGGCTTTGGGCGGATTGGTCGCCTGGTCGCGCGCGCCATCCTTGAGCGCGACGACCATGACCTCGAACTGGTCGCGATCAACGACCTGGCCGATGCCAAGTCGAATGCGATGCTGTTCAAGCGCGACAGCGTCCATGGCAAATTTCCGGGCGAGGTCAGCGCCGACGGCGATTTCATGATCGTCAACGGCAAGCGCATCCGGGTCACTGCCGAGCGCGACCCGGCCAAGCTGCCGCACACCGAGATGGGCGTCGATATCGCGCTGGAATGCACCGGCTTCTTCACCAACCGCGAAGGTGCCCAGAAGCATCTCGACGCCGGAGCGAAGCGGGTGCTGATCTCGGCCCCGGCCAAGGGCGCCGATCTGACGGTCGTGTATGGCGTCAATCACGACAAGCTGACCGCCGAGCATGTTATCGTGTCGAACGCGAGTTGCACCACCAACTGCCTGGCGCCGGTCGCCAAGGTGCTGAATGACGCGGTCGGCATCGAGCGCGGTCTGATGACCACCATCCACGCCTACACCAACGATCAGAAAATCCTCGATCAGATCCATCCCGACATGCGCCGCGCGCGCGCCGCCGCCATGTCGATCATTCCGACCACCACCGGCGCCGCTCGAGCGGTCGGCGAGGTGCTGCCCGAATTGAAAGGTAAACTGGACGGATCGGCGGTGCGCGTGCCGACGCCCAACGTCAGCCTGATCGACCTGACCTTCACCCCGAAGCGCGACACGACCAGGGACGAGATTAACGCCGCGCTCAAGAAGGCCAGCGAAAGCGGGCCGTTGAAGGGGATTTTGGCGTACACCGGCGAACCGCTGGTTTCGATCGACCTCAACGGTGACCCCGCCAGTTCGACCGTCGACAGCCTCGAAACGACCGTGCTCGAAGGCAAGCTGGTGCGCGTGGTCAGCTGGTATGACAATGAATGGGGTTTCTCGAACCGCATGGTCGATACCGCCGGCGCGATGGCCAAGCTGGGCTAGTTGTGCCCGGCTTCAAGACTCTCGACGATTTGGCGGCCGACCTCACCGGCAAGCGCGTGTTGGTTCGGGTCGATCTCAACGTGCCGATGAACGGCGCGTCGGTCGCCGACGACACACGGCTGCGCGCGCTGCTGCCGACCGTGCTTGAGCTGTCCGATAAAGGCGCGATCGTGCTGCTGCTGTCGCACTTCGGCCGGCCCAAGGGCCAGTCACGGCCCGACATGTCGACCGCGTTGTTCGTCAAGCCGCTGACTGAGCTGACCGGACGCTCGGTGCGGTTTATCGAGGATTGCCAGGGGCCAGAGGCGGAACGGGCGGTGATGACGATGCTGCCGGGCAATATCGGCGTTCTCGAAAACACCCGCTTCCATGCCGGCGAGGAGACCAACGATCCGGCGCTGGCGCGCGGCATGGCCGCGCTCGGCGACTATTACGTCAACGATGCTTTCTCCGCCGCCCACCGGGCCCATGCCTCGACCGAGGGGATCGCGCACCTTTTGCCGAGCTTCGCCGGGCGGGCAATGGAGGCCGAACTGACGGCACTGGAAAAGGCCTTGGGCAACCCCGAGCGGCCGGTCGCGGCGGTCGTCGGCGGCGCCAAAGTGTCCACCAAACTGGCCGTGCTCGGCCATCTGGTGGACAAGGTCGATCACCTGATTATCGGCGGCGGGATGGCCAATACCTTCCTGGCGGCGCGCGGCGTTGACGTCGGAAAATCCCTTTGCGAGAAAGATTTACTTGGCAAAGCAGAGAGTATTTTTGAACAGGCGGAAGCGGTCGGCTGCACGCTCCATCTGCCTTATGACGTGGTCGTCGCCACGGAGTTCGCGCCCAATCCGCCGAGCGTGCGGACGTGTAACGTCCACGAGGTCGCGCCCGACGAGATGATCCTCGACATCGGTCCGGCGGCGGTCGAGGCGCTGGGCGATACGATCAAGACCTGCCGTACTTTGGTGTGGAACGGGCCCCTGGGCGCCTTCGAGACCCCGCCGTTCGACGCCGCAACGGTCGCTTTGGCGCGCACCGCGGCGGCGCTGACCCAGGACGGCAGCCTGGTCTCGGTCGCTGGCGGCGGCGACACGGTGGCGGCCTTGAACCAGGCCGGAGTCACCAGGGATTTTACCTTCGTCTCGACCGCTGGCGGGGCTTTTCTCGAATGGATGGAAGGCCGCGCGCTGCCGGGCGTCGCGGCCTTGATGCGGGGCTGAACGAAGCGGCTACGCCCCGATCACGTCGGGTTTCGGCAATCCCGCGTCGGCACACCCGGCCAGATAGATGGCAAGCGCAACCTCCGCATCGACGATCGATTCCACATTGCCCTGGTCATCGAGGTTCAGATTGGCGCCGCGCAACGCAAACCAGATATCGGTGATTTCGGTATTGGTCGCCGGGACATGCAGCGTGTGGATCGATCCCGGCGGTTCGTAGAGGTATGACCCCGCCGTGTTGACCTCGGGATATTCGAGATATTTCCACGAACCTTGAAGCGTGAAGGCGAAAATTTCACCGGTGTGCTTGTGTCGCTGGATCGTGATTCCCGGCTCGGCCCGCAGCCGCAAAGTCCATAGAGCGGCGCTGATATCCGCCTGGACCAGTTGAAAGGTGACTCCCTCCTGATAAGGGATGAAAGGAAGGTCGGATTCGCCGCGATGGAGGGCGAGCGGTACCGTTGCCATTTTCTGTCTCCGGCCAGGGCGGAAATGCGACGATGAACCGTTCAATCCGCGGTCGCAATGACTTTCCTGCGCGTTGCCGTGTCGCGCCGGCTTCGCTAAGCGGCGCGCAAATCACAATACATCGGCCTTTGCCGATTGCCGCGCACGGGCAAGTGTCGCCGCCTTGATGAACTGGGAGCTGATTGATGGACCCGCAGAAGATGCTTGAGCAGATCCGCAGCGGCCGGGGCTTCATCGCCGCTTTGGATCAGAGCGGCGGGTCAACGCCCGGCGCGCTCAAGGGCTATGGCATCGCCGCCGACGCATATTCTACCGACGAGGAAATGTATGCGCTGATTCATGCGATGCGCACCCGGATCATCACCTCGCCCTGCTTCGGCGGCGGCAAGGTGATCGGCGCGATCCTGTTCGAGCGGACGATGGACGGCCAGGCCGATGACCAGCCGGTGCCCGACCTGCTCAAGGCGCGCGGCGTGGTGCCGTTCCTCAAGGTCGATCAAGGGCTCGAGGAGGAGGCCGACGGCGTCAAGCTGATGAAGCCGATGCCGGAGCTTGAGGCGCTTCTCGAGCGGGCGCTCGTCAAGGGCATGTTCGGGACCAAGATGCGCTCGGTCATCGAGCGCGCGTCCCCGAGCGGGATCGCGGCGATTGTCCGCCAGCAGTTCGAAATTGCCGAGCAGATCTCTCGCCACGGCCTGATGCCGATCATCGAGCCCGAAGTGTCGATCAAGGCGCCCCACCGCGATGCCGCCGACCGCATGTTGCTGACCGAGCTGATGAAGGCACTCGACGCGCTGCCAGAGGGGCGTCAGGTGATGCTCAAGCTGACCTTGCCGGCGCAGGCGAATTTGTTCGCGCCGCTGGTCGATCACCCCCGCGTGCTGCGCGTAGTGGCGCTGTCGGGCGGGTTCAGCCGCGCCGAGGCGTGCAGACTGCTGAGCCAGAACCGCGGCATTATCGCCAGTTTCAGCCGTGCATTGCTGTCCGACCTCAAATTCCAGATGAGCGACGAAGAGTTTAACGCTTCGCTCGGCGCCGCGATCGACGAGATCAGCGCGGCGTCCGTCGCCTGAAAAACCTTAGCGCGGCTCGAAGCCGAACAGATAAGTAGCGGCCGGGGTTGCCGGCGTCCCCGCTATCTTGTTCGGCTCGACCGAGGTCAGGGCAAGCCCCGCGCCGTGGGTGGCAAAAGGCTGGCCGAGCGTAAGGTTGGCGATTTCGCGCCAGCCGGGGCCGTCGATGCGGGTGGTGACGACGACCCGCCCGGCCCACACGCAGCGCGCGTTGATCGGGCAACGGCTGTCCTCGACCAGCACTTGCGGCGTGGCGAACAGCGCCCCGACTCGCGTTGGCTGGCCGATGCGCGCCATGCCGTCGTCGCGCACTGGGCCGGCGGCGAGAGTGGCGCAGGCGCTTAGCGCGAACGCGGCCAAGGCAAAGGGGGCAATGCGTTTCATTGGACGGATGCTGCCGCTTCGCTAATGAGCGCGGCATGAATGACGACGATGTTGATTTGAACGCCTTCGCACCGCCGCGGCGAACCCGGCCGTGCGAACTTTACCTGATCAGTCCGCAGGATGTCGGCGGCTCCTTCCCCGATCGGCTGAAGGCGGCGCTCGGCGGCGGGCCGGTCGCGGCGTTCCAGCTGCGCGTCAAGGACGTCGATGCCCATGATCTGGCGCGGCTGGCCGAACCGCTGCAGCGGATCTGCGCCGACCATGACGTCGCGTTCATCGTCAACGACAGCATCAGCCTGGCCAAAAGGCTCGGCGCCGACGGCGTCCACCTTGGCCAGAAAGATGGCGACCCGCGCGAGGCGCGGGCCATCCTTGGTCCCTCGGTCCAAATTGGCGTGACCTGTCACGACAGCCGTCACCTGGCGATGGATGCAGGGGAGGCCGGCGCCGACTATGTCGCGTTCGGCGCCTTTTACGAGACAACCACCAAGCCGAGCGATTACCGGCCCGATCCGGCATTGCTGAGCTGGTGGTCGAGCCTGTTCGAAGTCCCGTGCGTGGCGATCGGCGGAATCACGCCCGCCAACGCCGCCCCGCTGGTCGCCGCCGGCGCGGACTTCATCGCCGTGTGCCAGGCGGTGTGGGGGCAGGACGATCCGTCGGTCGCGGTCGCTGCATTCGAGGCTGTCTTGCGCGGCTGATCAGGCGACCGTAGCGCGCCGCTCGTATGTGCCATCGGGCCGGCGGACGAGTTCTCCCTGATAGGCCGCCGTGGTGCGGATCCGCGGCCAATGCTCGATCTTGTCGGTGCCGAAGTTGAAGCACAGCAAGGCCACGGGATCGGACGACTGTCCGGGGCGGGTCGAATGAACGAAATTGTCGCCGAAGAGGATCGCTTCGCCCGGACAATAATCATATTCCGCGATCTCGCCGGTCAGCGTCCGGTAGAGCAAGCCGAACCCACCTGGCGCAGCGCCGATCGGGGTCAGCAAGGTGAAGGCCTCGTTGCCAGTGTCGATCCAGTCGCGGTGGAAATCGGGGGCCTCGCAGCGGCTGCGGACGACGAAGAAGCCGGCGTACAGCCGCACCTCGCGTTCGAGGTCGAGATAGGGCCGCACGTGGTCCGCGATGCCGAGTGTGGCGAAGGCGGCATCGAACGGCGCAAACCCGGCTTCGGTGCGCGGGGAGATCCAGCGAATGTCGCTATTCCAACCCGGGTGATGTGAGGCATATTGCGCGGGATCGGGGGAGACTGCGAGCGGAGCGAGGGCATCGACGATTCCCGGATCGACCGGAACCGTCATGACATTCGGGGCGAGCATCGCGCTGTTGAGAAAATGCTTCACGCTCCGCTCGGCTCCCTCTGCGGGCATTGTGACGGACGGCGCGAGGAGGTCAATCGCCGGCTCGTCGATACGCCGGGGAAACAAGCGGTGACTGCCGCGTTGCAGCGGGACATTCCTAACCGGAGACCGCCCCGTGAACCGTTTGCGTAGTCTGATCCTCGCCGCCTCCTCGCTCGTTGCCATTGCCGGCCTTGCCGCCGCCACGACTCCCGATCCGGCCAAGCCCGCAACCCCCTGGGTAGCGCCGGGAACCAAGGGCTCGCCGATCGACGGCACGACCTTCCACGCCCAGGTGTTGCTCGACGTCGCCGGCTTTCCGGCCGGAGTGATCGACGGCAAGAAAGGCATGAGCTTCAAGCAGGCGCTGCGCGGGTTCCAGGAAGCGCGCGGCCTCGATGTGAATGGCAATCTGGATCAACCGACGCGTCAGGCCCTGCTGTCCGAGAACCGCGCCTCGACCGTGATGGTCAAACTGTCGCCCGACCAGGTCGCGGGCCCGTTCATCAACCCCATCCCTCAGGACACGGCGGAAAAGGCCAAGCTGCCCGGCCTCTATTACCGCAACATGATCGAGAAGGTTGCCGAGGAGTTTCACACCACACCCGAGACGATTATTGCCCTCAACGGCCCGACAGCCTTGATCGGCCCAGACCAGACACTTCGCCTGCCCAACGTTGCTCCCACCAGCCGGACCTACGGCAATTCGGCCAAGGGTGAGGTGGTCGCACTGATGAACCTGCTCAACGTCCCTGCCGGCGACATCAGCGGCACGTCAGTCCTGGTCGATAAGTCGGAGGGCGTGCTCAAGGTATTGGGCGAGGGCGACAAGATCGTCGCCCAGTTCCCGGTGACGATGGGGTCGACGCATGACCCGCTGCCGCTTGGCACTTGGAAGGTCACGACTTACGCTTACCTGCCGCCGTTTCATTATCAGCCGGATCTGTTCTGGGACGCCAAGGACAAGGGCGCGCCGGACCAGATGCTGAAGCCCGGCCCCAACGGCCCGGTCGGGGTTGCCTGGCTCGATCTCAACAAGGAGCATTACGGCATCCACGGAACGCCGAGTCCGGAAACCATCGGCCGCGCCGAAAGCCACGGCTGCATTCGCATGACCAATTGGGACGTGCTTCGTCTGTCGCAGATGCTAAAGCCGGGGTTCAAGGCCGTTTTCCAGGCCTGACTCGGGAGGGCAGGGGCGAATGCGGAACGTAATGTCGGCGATTGTCGCGCTGGTTCTGCTCGGCGCTTTCTGGGTTTTTTATCGAGGCATAAGCGGCGCCCCGTCGGTCGCGCCCCAAAGCCGTGCCGACGGCATGGTCTATGCGAGCGGGGACAAGGTGACGGTTGCGGCGCCCGGCGGGTCACCGGTGGTCCTGGCCGAAGGCGTGACGGTCGGCCCGGCCGGCCTTGCAATCCCGGTGGCCGGCAAGAAGCCGAGCGACCTGGTCGATACCTTCACCCAAGCCCGTGCCGGGGGTGCGCGGGTTCATGATGCAATCGACATCATGGCCGCCGAGGGATCGCCGGTAGTAGCAGCGGCACCGGGCACGATCGAAAAGCTGTATTTCTCCAACGGCGGCGGCGGGATCAGCGTCTACATCCGCTCCGACGACGGGCTGTGGACATATTATTACGCGCATCTGTCGGCTTATGCGCCCGGCCTGGCCGAGGGCCAGCATCTGCTGCGCGGCGCGCCGGTCGGCTATGTCGGCCACACCGGCAATGCCAGCGCTGACGGCCCCCATCTCCATTTCGCTATCAACCGCATGGCGGCGGGCGATAAATGGTACAATGGCACGCCGATCAATCCCTATCCGCTGCTTGCCGGACAGAGCGTGGCGCGCTAGGGGCGCGGCTTGATTTGGCGAGCTCTTTGCAAACGGGGCCCGCACGCTCTTTCAACCTGTTAAGCGGAAAGCGGATCCATGAAGATCAGCGGCGTTTCCATTCGGCCCGGCAACATCATCGAATATGAAGGCGGCATCTGGCGTGCGGTGAAAATCCAGCACACCCAGCCGGGCAAGGGCGGCGCCTACATGCAGGTCGAGCTCAAGAACCTCATCGACGGGCGCAAGAATAATGTCCGCTTCCGTAGCGCCGAGACGGTCGAGCGAGTCCGCCTCGACACCAAGGATTTCCAGTTCCTGTTCGCTGACGGCGACATGCTGACCTTCATGGACAAGGAAAACTACGAGCAGATCAACCTTGCGCGCGACGTGCTCGGCGATGCCGCCGCCTTCCTTCAGGACGGGATGGACGTGGTGATGGAGCTGTACGACGAGCGGCCGATTTCGGTCCAGCTGCCCGATACGATCGAGGCGATGATCGTCGAGGCCGACGCGGTGGTGAAAGGCCAGACGGCGTCGTCTTCTTACAAGCCGGCCATGCTCGACAATGGCGTGCGCGTCATGGTCCCGCCGCATATCGGGGCGGGAACCCGGATCGTCGTCGATGTCTACGAACAGACCTATGTGAAGCGGGCTGACTGAAAACCTCCCCTCCCGCGTGCGGGAGGGGATCGAGGGGAGGGCCTGTCCCTCCTCAAACATAACATGCCCTCCCCCGACCCCTCCCGCAGGGGCGGGAGGGGAGGAGAAAAACATGGTTTCCCACTCCGGCCTCGTCACCGTCATGCAGCGCGCCGTACGCAAGGCGGCGCCGCGCCTGCGTCGCGACTATAATGAGGTCGAGCAGCTGCAGGTGTCGAAGAAGGGTCCGGCCGACTTCGTGTCGATGGCCGACAAGCGCGCCGAGGCGACGCTGGTCGAGGAGCTGCGCAACGCCCGGCCCGACTGGGGCATGCTGCTCGAGGAAGGGGGAGTCATCGAGGGCGACCCCGACAAGCCGCGGTGGATCGTCGATCCGCTCGACGGCACCACCAACTTCCTCCACGGCGTGCCGCATTTCGCCATCTCGATCGCGGTCGAGGACAAGCGTGCCGACGGCACGCCCGAAATCACTCACGGCATGGTCTATCAGCCGCTGACCGACGAGGAATATTGGGCCGAGAAGGGCCGCGGCGCGTGGCTCAACGAGCGCCGTCTACGGGTGTCGTCGCGGCGCACCC
>JBDSMA010000094.1:0-3061 GCA_039916085.1 Sphingomicrobium sp. | reverse complement strand
AAAATTCCTAGACAAGTAGGAAACCCATTGGAAATGTCGCGCCGCCGAGTCGCTGGGAGTTTTAGGGGATCGCAGTGTATCTTCTTCGAGAAGTGGAAAAGTTCATGAGGGCGGCAGGGGTGCCAGCGGCGCGATTCGGGCGGGAGGTCATGGGCGATCCGCGCTTTGTATTCGATCTCAGAAATGGCCGGGAGCCGCGCGAACGGACGGTCGAGCGCGTCCGCGCCTACCTCGCCGCGCCGCAATGATGCGCCCGGCACTGTCGTCCGCGGCTGCGGGCCTGCTGCGCGGCCTGGTCGATCGGGCCGGCGGCGAGCATCATAGGATTTACCTGAGTGATTTCCGTTCGATCGACTGGCAATCGCTTACGTTCATGGGGGAACGCCATGAAATTCGCTTGCGTCTTCCTGCGCCGGGCGCGGCCGAGGTCGCCGAACGGCTGACCGCCGGCCTGGCCGAAGCCGAATGGCACGTTCCGGGCCAAATCGTCGCCGACGTCGCGCTCGACGGAGCGATGATTCACCATCAGGACGGATCGATCAGCCTGTCGATCGAGGCGCTGACCATCGCCGAGTGAATATTTAGCGGAGCGAACGGCGGATGTCGGCCAGCGCGGCGTGCAAGGCGGCGCTGGCGGGGCTCGACCCCACTCCATGACCTGGCGTAGCCGCCGACAAGCGCCGTTCGCCGTCTTCGCCGACCCGCTGGCGGGCGCCGTCGAGCCAGTCCTCGATCCGGGTGGCAAGTTCCCCCGGTGCGGCGATGGTCTCCGGCGCGAACAATCTGATGACCCGCGAGTCGATGGCCGGCGACTCGATCCGGTCGATCAGTTCGAGCGGTTCCTCGACCGTCACGGCCTCGGCCCAGGGCATGAAATTGAATTCGAACGCGACCGGCTCCTGTCGATCGATGCGCCGCATGACCGCCAGTCCGGCCAGGGTCATCGCCAGCGCTGCAACCGCGCCGGCCGCCACCGGCGCGGCCGGCGAACTCGCGAAAGCGGCAAGGCCCCCCGCGGTGCCCAGCGCCAGCGCCGCGGTCCAGTCCAGCGCCAGCCCGGCGCGGCTCGTATCGGTAGCAAAGTCCATGCCCCGCCTTTAGCTGCAAAACCTCTCCAGCCCCTTAACCCGCCACCTCGATCGCGGCGATCAGCGCGGCGGTGAAGGCGGCGACGTTGTCGGGTCCGCGGGCGGTGATTAAATTGCCGTCGCGCTCCACCGCTTCGTCGGACAGCAACGCGCCGGCGTTGGCGAGGTCGGTACGGATCGACGGCCAGCAGGTCGCCCGCTTGCCACGCAGCAGGTTCGCCTCAACCAGCAGCCACGGCGCGTGGCAGATCGCGGCCACCGGCCGGCCCGCCGCGGCGAACGCCGCAATCAGCGCAAGCGCTCGTTGGTTGGTCCTCAGGTGATCGGGGTTGCTCACCCCGCCGGGCAGCAACAGCGCGTCGAAGTCCGCCGCTTCGACCTCGTCGAGCGTCGCATCGGGCGTGATCGACCGCCCCGGAATGTCGCGCACCGTGCCGACGATCGCTGCCCGCCCCGGTGCCGCCACGACCACCGTCGCTCCGTGCCCGAGCAATATCTCACGCGGCCCGAACAACTCGCTCTCCTCAAACCGGTCCGACGCGATGATCAGGATTTTCGCAGTGTCGATTGCCGGCATATTTCCCCGCTTCGGACGCCTCACGGAACCAGTCGGCTGGCTCGTGCACTAGTCCCGCTCACCCACTGCCCGAGGCGAGTCAAGCATGCTGCGTCACAGTTCGGATCAGGAACCCGGTTACACCCGCCGCAAAGCCGGCAACGGCTGGGGTTATTATGACGAATCCGGCGCGCGCGTCACCGACCGCGACGAGATCGACCGCTTGAACGCGCTCGCCTTGCCGCCAGCTTACACCGACGCCTGGTTCTGCAAGGATTCCAACGGCCATATCCAGGCGACCGGCAAGGATGGCAGAGGCCGCAAACAATATCGCTATCACGCCGATTTCCGCGCCGTCAAAGACGCCTCCAAATATGACGGCTGCCGCGAGTTCGGCGAGGCGCTGCCGAACATCCGCCGCCGGGTCGAGGCGGATCTCAAGCGCCGAACACTGAGCCGCGACAGCGTCCTCGCCGCCGTCGTTCGCTTGCTCGACACCGAACATATGCGCATCGGCAACGAGCAATATGCTCGAACGAACAAGAGCTTCGGCCTGTCGACTTTGCGGTCGCGCCACCTCCGCCGCAAGGGCAATGCGCTGAAGATGCGCTACACGGGCAAGCATGGCGTGGTTCATGAGGCGACCATCACCGACGCGCATCTCAAGCGCATCGTCGGCAAGTGCCAGGATTTGCCGGGGCAGATGCTGTTTCAATATCTCAATGGCGACGGTGAGCCGCACCCGATCACGTCCGCCGACGTCAATGGCTATATCCGCGAGGCCTCGGGCGGCGATTTCACCGCCAAGCATTTCCGCACCTGGGGCGCGAGCGTCATCGCCTTCGACCAATTGCTTGCGGCGGGCGAGGAGCGGATTAGCGTCAAGTCAATGATCGAGCCGGTCGCCGAGGCGCTTGGCAACACGGTTGCGATCAGCCGGAAAAGCTATGTCCACCCCTGTCTGATCGAGGCGGTTCACGACCAGCCCACCGACCCGCTGAACGGTTTCCAGCGCCCCCGTGCCCGCCGCTACCTGTCGAGCGCCGAGACCGGACTCCTCGCCTATCTCAAAAAGAAACCGAAGCGGGCGCGGAAGACGAAGGCGTCAGCTTAGCCGGTCCCCTCGAAGGGGATGGCTAATTGCTTGATCCCCTCCATTTCCCCCGCCATGACCGCGCGATGACTGCCGACCGTCCGCTCCCTGTCGCTGCCCCGCGCTTTGGCCGTCCGGTCGGATCGCTCGTCGACTGGCTCGCCGCCAACCTCGACGGGCTGGCTATCGGTGCGCTCGTCGCGGCGGGGATCGTCGCGCTGATGCTGGTCGTCCGCTGGATCGGCCACCGCATCGTTGAACGCCATCCGGGTTGTCGCAACTGGCGCGGCGTGATCGGCGCCGTCCTTGCCCGCACCACCTTGC
>JBDSMA010000093.1:0-2972 GCA_039916085.1 Sphingomicrobium sp. | reverse complement strand
ATTTCCGCCGAAAAACTCGCCGCCAAGGTCGGCAGCACGATCGACGTATTGATCGATGCGGTCGACGACGAAACCGCTGGCGCCACCGGCCGCTCCAAGGCCGATGCGCCAGAGATCGACGGCGACGTTCACCTCCGCGACGCAGCTGGCTTTTCCCCCGGCGACATCGTCCGAGCGACGATCGAACAGTCCGATGAGCACGACCTCTATGCGGTGCCTGTAACCGATTGACCTGAAACGAAAGCGCCTTAGCGTGGGGCCATGTACAAACCGCTCCTCGCGCTAGCCGCACTCGCCCTCGCCGCCCCGCCCGTCCTCGCCCAGCCGATCGGCCCCGCCGAGCAAGCGAAGATCGATCAGCTGGTCAGGAAGACCCTCGCCGACACCGGCGTGCCGTCGGCCTCGATCGCCATCGTCCGCGACGGGCGGATCGTCATGACCAAGGCATATGGCAAGGCATCCGAAACCATCGCCGTGGCGCGGCCCGACCTGCGCTACCAGATCGCGTCCAATTCCAAGCAGTTCACGGCGATGGGCCTGCTGTTGCTGAAGGACGAGGGCAAGCTCAGCCTCGACGACCATGTTTCCAAATGGCTGCCCGGGATCAGCGGCGGTAACCGCATCACCATCCGCCAGTTGCTCAGTCACACCTCTGGTCTGCAGGACTTCTGGCCGCAGGACTACAGCTTCGCCGCGATGGAAAAGCCGACGACGCCGCAGTCGATCGTCGACCGCTGGGCCAAGAAGCCGCTCGATTACACGCCCGGCACGCGCTGGCAGTACAGCAACACCGGCTATGTCGTCGCCGGAATGATCCTCGAAAAGGCCGCTGGCGAGCCGTTGATGTCCTATCTGCGACGCAAGATATTCGTGCCGCTGGGCATGAACCCGGTCGACATCGACGACAGCAACACGCCGGCGTTCCCGGCCGGCTATCACCGCAACGCGCTTGGCCCGGTGCGGGTGGCGACACCGGCGGCGCGCGGCTGGTTGTGGGCGGCGGGTGAATTGTCGCTGACCGCCGCCGACCTCGCCAAATGGGATATTGCCCGGATCGACCGGACGCTGATCCCCGCCGACGATTGGGCCGAGCAGGAGCGCTCCGTGGTCCTCGCCGACGGCACTTCGGCCGGCTACGGCCTCGGCGTCGACAGCGCGGTGGTGCGCGGCCGCCGGACCATCAGCCATGGCGGGGAATCGGTCGGATTCCTGTCGGAAAACACAGTCTACCCGGATTCGCGCGCGGCGATCGTGGTGCTGACCAATTCGGACTTCAGCGGCGCCATTGGCACGATTACCGAAGGCCTGGAGAAAATCGTCCTAGCCGGGCCACAGGCGGCCTCAATCAACGAAGGCGACCGCCTATCCGACGTTCGCGCTGTTTATGCCTCGCTGGTGGCAGGCCGCCTCGACCGAACGAAGTTGACCGCCAATCTCAATTATTACTTCAATCCGACCACCTCAACCGACTATGCGAAGAGCCTTGCCCCGCTCGGCACGCCCCAAATTGCAATGCCGCGCCCGCCCCGGCTGCGTGGCGGCTTCGTCAATCGCAACTACAAGCTGACTTATCCGGGCAAGACGTTGACCCTGGTCACTTATGCCGAGCCGGGCGCACATGGCCGTTGGGAGCAGTTCATGATCATGCCCGAATGACCGAATTCGCCGCTCTCCTCCAGCCCGACCGCGGCGGCGCCGCTCACCTCATCCATCTGGTCGACAAGGACAGTTTCGACGGCTGGGCCAAGCGCCAGCCAAAGGCGCGACGCGCGCTTATCGATGCCGCGCGATTCGACGGCAAAACCGGGTTTCAATATCTCGTCCTGCCGACCGAAGGGCAAGCGGTCGAAATCGTCTCGACGGTCGCCAATGTTGCCGAGCTGTCGCCGTGGTGCCTGGCCCGGCTGGGCGAAGCGCTGCCGGCTGGCAGCTATCGCCTGGCCGAGTGGGAGCCGGGACCGGCGATGCTCGGCTGGCTGCTCGCCCAGCACCGCTTCGACCGCTACCGCTCCAAGCCCAAACCAAATGCCGGCCCTCGCGTCCTCCTGACTAGCGATGCCGCCACCGTAGAGCGCACCGTCCGCCTCGCCGAAGCGACCGCGCTGGTGCGCGACATGGTCGACACGCCCGCCGCCGACATGGGCCCGGCCGAGCTTGAGGCGGCGGTCCGCGCAGCAGCCAAGGACCTCGGCGCCAAGGTGGAGGTGACCCACGGCGATGCGCTTATCCAGGGCTATCCGATGATCGCCGCGGTCGGTCAGGGCGCCACCCGTGAGCGCGCTCCGCGGCTGATCGAACTGCACTGGGGCAAGGACAGCCACCCGCGGCTGGCCATTGTCGGCAAGGGGGTGTGCTTCGACAGCGGCGGACTCGACATCAAGTCCGCCGGCGGCATGCGGCTGATGAAAAAGGACATGGGCGGCGCGGCGCACGCGCTAGCGCTCGCCCGGCTGGTGATCCAGGCGCGGCTCCCGGTACGGCTTCACCTGCTGATCCCGGCCGTGGAAAACAGCGTTTCGGCAGCGGCCTATCGTCCGGGCGACATCGTTTCCAGCCGCAAGGGACTGATGGTCGAGATCGACAATACCGACGCCGAAGGGCGGCTGATCCTCGGCGACGCGTTGACCCGCGCCGGCGAAGAGAAAGCGGACATCATCCTCGACTTCGCCACTTTGACCGGTGCCGCTCGCGTGGCGCTGGGTCCCGACCTGCCGGCGCTGTTCGTCAACGACGACGACCTCGCCGCCGACCTTCAGTCGGCCGCCAGTCGCGTCACCGATCCGGTTTGGCGGATGCCGCTGTGGGACGGCTATGCCGACATGCTCAAGTCCGACATTGCCGATTTGGCGAACGCGGCGGATTCGCCGATGGCGGGATCGGTCACCGCCGCGCTGTTTCTCAAGCGCTTCGTGCCCGAGGCGACGCCGTGGGCTCATTTCGATACCTTTGCCTGGCGTCCCAGTGCCAAGCCG
>JBDSMA010000092.1:0-1925 GCA_039916085.1 Sphingomicrobium sp. | reverse complement strand
GAATTGGCGGCTGGCCGCGTTGTCCGCGAAAGCCAGCGCAAGCTGAGAACGCTGATCACCGAACTTGGCAAGCAGAAGGTCCAGGCGGTGGTATTGGGGTGCACCGAACTGGTGCTGGCGGTCGATGTCCGCGCCAATGTCCTGCCTGTCTACGACACCACCGCGATCCACGCCAAGGCAGCGGTCGAATGGATGCTCGATGAGGAGGAAGCAGCGCGCGTGGCGGCCTGAGCATGGATTCCAGTCTCGCAGCAGTTGAATCTTAACCTGCATCATGATATCGGCCTCACCGCGCCCGGTGCCGAACCGTTGAGCGCCGGGGCAATCGATGCGTCGGTTTCTGTGCAAAATGATCGGACATCACCGCGACGCAAAGCGCGCGCGTCCGTCGATCGACGGCTGGCGCTCCGATTGCAAATTGTGTGGCGAACGAATGGTGCGAGTTGCGCCGGGGCATTGGTGTCTCGCTAGCGACTACCGCCGAACCGTTCGCCCAGGCGAGGAGTCCCTTCGGCATGGCGCCCTTCGCCGCCTGTCCGACTTTCCCGATGCGGGCGAGCGGTCGCGCTGGGGCATGCGTGACCTGTTCGAACTGGATAGTGAAAAGGGCTGAAAACTCGGCTCAGTCGTCCAGCACGGTGATGCCGGATACCAGGACCGGCGTATCCGATCCGGCGAATTCGACCTCATCACCCGCCTCGGCCCCGAGCATGGCGCGGGCGAGAGGGGCGGTGAAGGCGATGCGGCCGCTGGCCGGGTCACTTTCGTCATGGCCGACAATGTCGAGGGTGTGCGCAGTGCCGTCGCGGATGATCGTGACCCGCGTGCCGAACGAGACCGTCGCGCCGTCGGGAATCGGCGCGAGCTGCGCGCTGGCGAGCTGATGACGCCAGTAACGCGCCTCGCGCAGCACCTTCTTGCGTTCGTCCTCGGTCAGCTCGCTCGTGAGCTGCGCCTCGATTGCGTCATGCCGCGCCTCGACCAGTGCATAGCCGCGCTTCGTCACCAGGTTGGGGCCAGGCGGGATTGGCAGCTCGAATTTCGGCTCGAGATGCTCCTCGTCGCTCTCGCGGCGGAAGGCGACGCTCATCTGCTTGCTTGGATTACGCGAGGCATGATTGGTGCTTAGCACGAAAGGCGGCGCGATTGGCGAATAAGCGTTGCCATTGGTGCAGGGATAATCATTGCGATGGGCGAACGCAGGCTTTTCTCCGCGCCGCTCGACAGCCTCTCGCAAGGCGGCGCGCGACGTCCTAAGTCGGGGTGGTGACCAAAGCCGACCGTCCTGACCATCCCGGCGCCTCCGCGCGGTTCAACGAGGATGCCGCGACCTATACGGTCAAGGGAGCCGACGCGCCGAATCTCGAGGCTGGGGTGGCGGCGATCCGCAATGTGCTGAAGACGCTGCCGGCGCGGCCCGGAGTATACCGGATGCAGGACGCGCGCGGCGACGTGCTCTATGTCGGCAAGGCCAAGACGCTCAAAAACCGGGTGATCAGCTACACCCAGGTGGCGAAGCTGCCCAAAAGGTTGCAGCGGATGGTGTCGCAAACCCGCAATATGACGATCGTCACGACGCGAACCGAGGCCGAGGCACTGCTGTTGGAAGCGCAACTGATCAAGCGCTTCCGGCCGCCGTACAACGTGCTGCTGCGCGACGACAAAAGCTTCCCATTCATCCTGCTGCGCGAGGATCATGCCTTTCCGCGGGTGCAGAAGCATCGCGGCGCGCGGCGGGCGAAGGGGCAATATTACGGACCGTTTGCCAGCGCCGGGTCAGTCACCTCAACGCTCAACGCGCTGCAGAAACTGTTCCTGCTGCGGAGCTGCTCGGACAGCTTCTTCGCCAATCGCCAGCGGCCTTGCCTGCTGTACCAGATCCGCCGCTGCTCGGCGCCGTGCGTCGGGCGGATCGAGGAGGGCGC
>JBDSMA010000091.1:0-1651 GCA_039916085.1 Sphingomicrobium sp. | reverse complement strand
CCAATACCTCAGCGGGTCCCATCCAAGGCTCGGCGGCGCTTGGAATTGAGCAAGAATTGTGGCCGCTGCTGCTAGCGCGCCGACGGCTCGAAACCAGCGTCCTCAGTGTCATGATGCAACCGGCATTCCGTGCGTTTCGCCGGGATCCGCGGTTCATTGCCCTCGCCGGTCGTACCAATATTCTCGCTTATTGGCGCTCCAGCGGCAATTGGCCCGACTTCTGCAACGAACCCGACTTGCCCTACGACTGCAAAGCCGAAGCGGCCAAGCTCGGCGCATAAGGAAAGGGCGGGACCGAAGCTCCGCCCCTCCCCTTAATGCAGCATCAAGCTGGCGTCGTTCAGGCGACCGGCTCGTCCCTCTTGACGCCGGCGGCGGCAGCGACTTCGGCGGCGAAGTCGCTGGTGCCTTTGTCGATGCCTTCGCCCAGCTGAAAGCGCTCAAAGGCCTTAAGCGTGATCGGCGCGCCGGCATCCTTGGCAGCCTGAGCAACCACATCGGCGACCGGGGTCTTGTTGTCGATCACGAATAGCTGGCTGAGCAAGGCATTTTCCTTGCGGAACTTGGCCATCGTGCCCTCGACCATTTTCTCGACAATGTTGGCCGGCTTGCCGCTTTCGGCCGCCTTATCCATTGCGATCGCCTTTTCGCGGGCAAGGAGATCGGCATCGAGTCCGTCGGCGTCGAGCGCAAGCGGGTTGGCGGCGGCGATGTGCATCGCAATCTGCTTGCCAAGCTGCATCAGTGTATCCACCGGGGCGCTGCTCTCGAGCGCGACGAGCACGCCGATCTTGCCCATATTCGGCGCCGCGGCATTGTGGACGTAGCTGACCACAGCGCCGTCGCCGACCTCGAGCAGCGCGGCGCGGCGCAGCGACTGATTCTCGCCGATGGTCGCGATATTGTTGGTCAGCGCCTCTTCTACGGTGCCGCCCGATGGGTAGGTCGCCGACTTCAGCGCCTCGATATCGTTGCCGGTGGTCAACGCAAGCTGGGCGACGTCGCGGACGAACGCCTGGAACTGCTCGTTCTTGGCGACGAAGTCGGTTTCCGAATTGACCTCGACGACCGCGCCGCGGGTGCCGGCGACGGCGACCCCGACGAGGCCCTCGGCGGCGGTCCGGCCGGCCTTTTTGGCGGCGGCGGCAAGGCCCTTGGTGCGCAGCCAGTCGACCGACGCTTCCATCTCGCCTTCATTCTCGGACAATGCTTTCTTGCAGTCCATCATGCCGGCGCCGGTGCGCTCGCGCAGTTCTTTCACCGAAGCGGCGGTGATCTCAGCCATGTCATGTTCCTTATGCTCCCCTCCCGCCCGCGGGAGGGGCCGGGAGAAGGAAAATTGGGAGGGAGAGCCTGTAGGACAGGCACTCCCCTCGGTCCCCTCCCGCTGGCGGGAGGGGATTAAGTGCTTAAGCCTCGAGCGCGGCCTCGACCGGAGGCTCGACCATCGCCCCGACATCTTCGCCGTGAGCGGCGGCGTTGCCAGTCTTGCCCGACATTGCGGCATTGGCGATCGCCTCGCAATAAAGACGGATGGCGCGGGCGGCGTCGTCATTGCCGGGAACCGGAAAGGCGATGCCCTGCGGGTTCGAGTTGGAATCGAGGATCGCGACGACCGGAATGCCGAGCACATTGGCTTCCTTGATCGCCA
>JBDSMA010000090.1:0-2565 GCA_039916085.1 Sphingomicrobium sp. | reverse complement strand
GGTGCGGGTGTGTTTCGTCGATACGCCGAACGCGCAGATTGAGCTGATCGAGCCGCTGGGGGCGGACTCGCCGATCCGCGCTTTCCTCGAGAAGAACCCGCTCGGGGGGCAGCATCATGTGTGTTTCGAGGTGCCCGACATCCATGCCGCCAAGGCGTGGTTCGAGGGCAAGGGGGTGCGGGTGCTCGGCGAGCCCAGGATAGGGGCGCATGGGACGATGATCTTTTTCCTTCACCCCAAGGATATGGGCGGAGTGCTGACCGAGATCATGGAATCGCCCAGGCAGGCGCATTAAGCTGAGCCCCTGCCTTCGCACGGGAACGAGGAGAATGAATGTCCGCACACACCGCCACGATCCGCTGGTCCGCTTCCCCCGGCGAGGCGTTTGCCAAGGGCCAGTATAGCCGCAAGCATGAGTGGCGGTTCGATGGCGGGGCGGTGGTTGCCGCTTCGGCCAGCCCGACGATCGTGCCGGCCCCTTGGTCGGACGCGGGGGCGGTCGATCCGGAGGAGGCATTCGTGGCGTCGCTGGCGAGCTGCCACATGCTGTTCTTCCTTGATTTCGCGCGGCGCTCGGGGGTGGTGGTGACCGCTTATGAAGATGCCGCCGAAGCGGAGCTTGCGCGCGGCGAGGACGGGGTGGTGCGGATCACGCGCGTAACGCTCAGGCCCAGGATTGCGTGGGACGGGGAGGCGCCCGACGCGGCGGCGCTGGCGGCGCTGCATGACAAGGCGCACCACGCCTGTTTCATCGCCAATTCGGTGACGTGCGAGGTGGTGGTGGAGGCGCGGTGAAGGTTTGGCTTTGCCGGCGCGCGGCGCTAGGGCCGTGGACATGACCGACAAGCCAACGATCGACCAGTGGAAAGCGCTCGCGGCGAAGGAGGCCAAGGGGGCCGACCTGTCGCGCGAGACGCCGGAGGGGATTAGCCTCAAGACCGTTTATGGTCCCGCCGACGCCGCCGACATCGACAGCGGTTATCCCGGCGTCGCGCCTTACACG
The DNA here is from genome assembly GCA_039916085.1 of Sphingomicrobium sp. Classification (GTDB taxonomy): domain Bacteria; phylum Pseudomonadota; class Alphaproteobacteria; order Sphingomonadales; family Sphingomonadaceae; genus Sphingomicrobium. Next base: position 1,562 of record JBDSMA010000090.1, on the reverse strand, counting down.
CGCGGGCCCTACGCGACGATGTATGCCGGGCGACCGTGGACCATCCGGCAGTACGCAGGCTTCTCGACCGCCGAGGAATCGAACGCTTTCTACCGCCGCAACCTGGCCGCGGGGCAAAAGGGGCTGTCGGTCGCGTTCGATCTCGCCACCCACCGCGGCTATGACAGCGACAATCCGCGGGTAGCCGGCGATGTTGGCATGGCGGGGGTCGCAATCGACAGCGTCGAGGATATGAAATTGCTGTTCGACGGCATTCCCTTGGGTGAGATGTCGGTCTCGATGACGATGAACGGCGCGGTGCTGCCGGTGCTGGCGTTCTACATCGTCGCGGGGGAGGAGCAGGGGATCGCGCGCGCCGACCTTACGGGCACGATCCAGAACGACATTCTCAAAGAGTTCGCGGTCCGCAATACCTACATCTACCCGCCTGAACCGTCGATGCGGATCGTCGCCGACATCATCGCTTACACGTCGCGCGAGATGCCGAAATTCAACTCGATCTCGATCTCGGGCTATCACATGCACGAGGCCGGCGCGACGGCGGTGCAGGAGCTGGCCTACACGCTCGCCGACGGAATGGAATATGTCCGGGTGGCGAAGGCGAGCGGGCTCGACGTGGATGCATTCGCGCCGCGCCTGAGCTTCTTTTTCGGCATCGGCATGAACCTGTTCATGGAGGTCGCGAAATTGCGCGCGGCGCGGACTTTGTGGGCGCGGATCATGACGGGGATGGGGGCAAAGTCGGATAAGTCGAAGCTGCTGCGGACTCATTGCCAGACATCGGGCGTGTCGCTGACCGAGCAAGACCCGTACAATAATGTCGTGCGCACGACGGTCGAGGCGCTGGCAGCGGTGCTTGGCGGGACGCAGTCGCTCCACACCAATTCGTTCGACGAGGCGATGGCGCTGCCGACCGATTTCTCCGCGAGAATTGCCCGCAACACGCAGTTGATCCTGGCCGAGGAAAGCGGGGTGACGGCGGTCGCCGATCCATTGGGCGGAAGCTGGTATGTCGAGGCGCTGACCCGCGAACTGGAGGACAAAGCGCAGGCGTTGATCGATGAGGTCGAAGCGCATGGCGGGATGACCAAGGCGGTCGCGGAAGGGTTGCCCAAGCAACGGATCGAGGAGGCCGCCGCGGCGCGCGCGGCGAAGGTCGATGTCGGCGAAACGGTGATCGTCGGGGTCAACCGCTACCGGCTCGAGGATGAGGAGGATCACGACATCCTCGAGGTCGACAATGCGCGAGTGCGCAGCGGGCAGATTGCGCGGCTGGAGAAGATGCGGAAGGCGCGGGACGAGAGGGCGGTGCGGGCGGCGCTGGATGCGCTGGAGGCGGGTGCACGCACACCCCAACGGAATTTGTTGGCGCTGGCCGTTGAGGCAGCGCGGGTTCGTTGCTCGCTCGGCGAGATTTCGGACGCGCTTGAGCGGGTGTTCGGGCGCTACGAAACCACGCCGCATCCGGTCAGCGGAATCTACGGCAAGACCCGCGATGACCAGCGCTGGGCGGAAGCGATCGCGGGGACGGTTGCGGTGGCCCAGCGCATGGGCCGCAAACC
>JBDSMA010000089.1:0-3608 GCA_039916085.1 Sphingomicrobium sp. | reverse complement strand
CCCGCCGTCTCGACGCCGGAGCTTCGCTTCCAGGTCGACGACACCCGCAAGTTCGCCGTCATCCAGGAAGTGGCCGCCCGCCTCGCGGCCGATGGTGCGACGGTCGACAAGACCGACGGGGTTCGCGTCAACACCGATGACGGCTGGTGGCTCCTGCGCGCCTCGAACACGCAGGATGTGCTGGTGGCGCGGGCGGAGGCGAAGGATGAGGTCGGCCTTAAGCGGCTGACTGACGCAATTGACGCCCAGCTAGCCGCTTCAGGAATCGAGCGCCCCGCCGCCGCTCACTAATCATCCTCATCCTCATACCCCACCAGATTTAACTCTCGCGCCTTGACCTGATGCAGCATGCACCAGTGTTTCAGGGCATCCTCGCGCCCATGCGTAATCCACACTTCGCGCGGGGCGACATCCTTGATCGTTTGCGTCAGTTCGTCCCAGTCGGAATGGTCCGAGATGATCAGCGGGAGCTCCACATTCTTCTGCCGTGCGCGCTGGCGGATGCGCATCCAGCCCGAGGCCATCGCGGTCACCGGATCGGGTAGCCGCCGTGACCAGCGGTCGTTGAGGGCCGACGGCGGGCAGATGACGATCCGCCCGACCAGCTCCTCCTTTTTAGCCCCCGCAACCGGACGAAGCTCACCCAGCGGTACGCCAAGCTCCTCATAGAGATTGCACAATCGCTCCATCGCTCCGTGGTAATAAATCGGCTCGGCATGCCCCCGCGCGCGCAGTTCGGCGATCACTCGCTGCGCCTTCCCCAGCGCGTAAGCCCCGACCAGCACGCACCGCCCCGGCTCATGGCCTAAGCGGTGGAGCAGCCGGTCGATTTCGGCGCCGGTATCGGGGTGGCGGAACACCGGCAGGCCAAAGGTCGCCTCGGTGATGAAGATGTCGCACGGCACCACCACGAACGGCGCGCAGGTCGGGTCGGGCCGGCGTTTGTAGTCACCCGACACCACCACCCGCTCGCCCTTATAATCGAGCACCACCTGCGCCGATCCCAGCACATGCCCGGCGGGGACAAAGCTGACCTCGACCTCGCCCAGTCTGATCGTCTCGCCATAAGCCAACGGATTGGCATTCTGCTGGCCATAACGAACGTCCATGATCGCCAGCGTTTCGGGCGTCGCCCACACCGCGCCGTGACCACCGCGGGCGTGATCGGCATGGCCATGGGTGACCAGCGCTCGCGCCTGCGGCTGCGACGGATCGACCCACGCATCGGCGGGTTTGACGTAGATGCCTTCGGAAAAAGGCTCGATCCAGGAACCCAGGCGGGGCATCAGAAGGTTATGACGGCCAAGCGCCGCGTCCGTTCCACGCCAGCCGCGAAAGGACTCATGCCGACCACCCTCCCCGCCGTCATCGCCGACTGGTTCGCGGCCCGCGGCTGGACCCCACGGCGACATCAGCTTGAGATGCTCGACGCGGCGCGGGGTGGACACCACACTTTGCTCGTCGCGGCGACCGGAGCGGGCAAGACGCTGGCCGGTTTTCTGCCGACGCTGGTCGACCTGATCGATCACCCGGCCGAAGGCCTCCACACGCTCTACGTCTCGCCACTGAAGGCGCTCGGCGTCGATGTTCACCGCAACTTGACCGGTCCGATCGAGGAGATGGGTCTTGCCATCCGCGTCGAGACCCGCAGCGGCGACACACCCTCCGACCGCAAGGCTCGCCAGCGCTTCCGCCCGCCGCATATCTTGCTGACCACGCCGGAAAGCCTCAGCCTTCTCCTCTCTTACCCTGACTGCTGCCTGTTGTTCGCCGGCCTCAAGACGGTGGTGATCGACGAAGTCCATGCCTTCGCCCGGGAAAAACGCGGCGATCTCCTCAGCCTTGCATTGTCGCGTCTCCAGACGCTGGCGCCCGCCCTTCGCCGCGTGGCGCTCAGTGCGACCATAGCCGATCCCGACCCTTACCGCGGCTGGCTCGCTCCCGATGGCGACATCGACCTGACCCGCCTGGTCGAAGGCGATCCCGGCGCCGAGCCCGACCTTGCCATCCTCATCCCCGACGGCCGCATCCCCTGGGCCGGCCATTCGGGTCGTTATGCCGCGCGTCAGGTGATGGAACTCATCGACCAGCACAAGACGACTTTGGTCTTCTGCAATACCCGCAGCCTCGCCGAACTGATCTTCCAGGATCTGTGGCAGGTCAACGATTCCAGCCTGCCGATCGGCATCCACCACGGCAGCCTCGCCCTCGAAGCCCGCCGCAAGGTCGAAGCGGCAATGGGCGACGGGCGCCTGCGCGCGTTGGTCGCCACCGCCAGCCTCGACCTCGGCATCGACTGGGGCGATGTTGACCTGGTCGTGCAGATGGGCGCACCCAAGGGTTCGTCGCGTCTGTTGCAGCGGATCGGCCGCGCCAACCACCGCCTCGACGAGCCGTCGAAGGGCATCGTCGTCCCCGGTAACCGTTTCGAATATCTCGAGGCCCGCGCCGCCCTCGACGCGATCGACGCTAACGAACTCGACCCTGAAATCTTCCGCCCAGGCACACTCGACGTTCTCGCCCAGCATATCCTCGCCATTGCTTGCGCCGGTCCATTCAATGAAGCCGAATTGCTCGCTGAAGTCCGCTCGGCCGCACCCTATGCGGGCCTCAAGGACGATGTCTGGCGCCGGATTCTCGACTATATCTCGACCGGCGGCTACGCCTTGCGCGCCTATGACAAGTATAAGCGGCTGGTTGAATATGCTCCCGGCCAGTGGCGCATCACCCGCCCGCAGGTGGCGGCCCAGCATCGCCTCAATGCCGGGGTGATCGTCGATCAGCCGATGATGGACGTTCGCTTCGGCAATGGCCGAATGCTCGGCCGGGTTGAGGAAGGATTCGCCTCGACCCTGGTCGTCGGCGACCATATCTTTTTCGCCGGATTGAGCCTCGAAGTGCTGCGCTTCAAGGACAGCGACATCGTCGTCGCGGCCTCTACCAAAGCCGCGCGGCTGGTGACCTACGGCGGCCAGCGCATGTCTATGTCGACCCACCTCGCCGAGCGTGTCCGCCGGTTCCTCGCCGACGACAGCGAGTGGCACCGCTTTCCCGACGACGTCCGCGAATGGCTTGAGGTCCAGCAGCGCCGCTCGATCCTTCCCCAGCCCGACGAACTGCTGGTCGAAACCTTCCCGATGGAAGGCCGCCACTATATGTGCGTCTACAGCTTTGAAGGATGGAACGCGCATCAGTCGCTCGGCATGCTTCTAACCAAGCGCATGGACGCGGCGGGACTTAAGCCCCTCGGCTTCGTCGCCAACGATTATGCCATCGCCACCTACAGCCTTGAACCGATAATCGACCCCAAGCCCCTCTTTTCCCCCGACATCCTTGAGCATGAATTCGTCGAGTGGGTCGAACAATCGCACTTGCTCAAGCGCGCTTTCCGCGAGGTCGCGGTGATCGGCGGGTTGGTCGAGCGGCAGCACCCGGGCAAGCGCAAGTCGGGGCGGCAGGTCAGTTTCTCGACAGACCTCATTTATGACGTTCTGCGCAAATATGAGCCCGAACACCTGCTGCTCAACGCCGCGTGGGACGATGCCCGCGCCCGCATGACCGAGCTTGGCCGCCTTGCCCGGCTGGTTGACCGCGCGGCGGCGACAATG
>JBDSMA010000088.1:0-2421 GCA_039916085.1 Sphingomicrobium sp. | reverse complement strand
CCTCGACCATTTTTTTCGCGTCGGACAGAAGCATCATCGTATTGTCGCGGTAGAATAATTCATTGTCGACTCCGGCGTAACCCGCGCCGCCCATCGACCGCTTGATGAACAGCACGGTTCGCGCCTTTTCAACGTCGAGCACCGGCATACCGTAAATCGGCGACGACTTGTCGGTCTTGGCGGCGGGATTGGTGACGTCGTTAGCGCCGATCACGAAGGCGACGTCGGCCTGCGCGAACTCGCTGTTGATATCTTCCAGCTCGAACACTTCGTCATAAGGCACGTTCGCTTCGGCCAGCAGCACGTTCATGTGCCCCGGCATCCGTCCAGCAACCGGATGGATGGCATATTTGACGCTGACCCCGTGCTTCTTGAGCTGGTCCGCCATCTCGCGCAGGACGTGCTGCGCCTGGGCCACCGCCATGCCGTAGCCGGGGACGATGATCACGCTGTCCGCTTGCTGCAACAGGAACGCCGCGTCCTCGGCCGAGCCGCGCTTGTAGGGCCGGTCGATCGCCTCCGCCGCTGGGCCGCCCGCAACCGCGCCGAACCCGCCGGCGATGACCGAAATGAAGCTGCGGTTCATCGCCCGGCACATGATGTAGCTGAGGATCGCGCCCGAACTTCCGACCAGCGCGCCGGTGATGATCATCGCCGTATTGTGCAGCGTGAAGCCCATCGCCGCCGCCGCCCAGCCCGAGTAACTGTTGAGCATCGAGATGACGACCGGCATGTCGGCCCCGCCGATCGGGATGATCAGCAGGAAGCCGATCGCGAAGGCGAGTGCGGTGATCGTCCAGAAGATCCACGGCGCCTGATCCTGGGTGAAGTAAGCGATCAGCCCGAGGATCGCGACCAGCAGGCCGAGGTTTATGACATGCCGCAGCGGCAGCAGGATCGGCGCCCCCGACATGTTGCCGTTGAGCTTGAGGAAGGCGATCACGCTGCCCGAAAAGGTGATCGCGCCGATCGCGACGCCCAGGCCCATTTCGACCCGGCTGTCGGGAAGGATCGCTCCCGCCGGATCGACGATATGGAATGCCGCAGGATTGAGAAATGCCGCCGCACCGACCAGCACCGCGGCCATGCCGACTAGGCTGTGGAAGGCGGCGACCAGTTGCGGCATTGCCGTCATCTGGATCCGCCGCGCTGTGACCAGGCCAATTGCCCCACCGATGGCGATCGCGCCGACGATCTCGACCAGCATCGCCGCGCCGTGGGTCAGAAGCGTGGTGCCGACAGCGAGCGTCATGCCAATCATTCCAAGCCGGTTGCCGCGCTGGCTGCTTGCCGGGCTCGACAGACCGCGAAGCGCCAGGATGAAACAGGCACCGGCGACGAGATAGGCGACCGCGACCCAGGCATCGGGGATCGCGACAATCATGTCGCGGGCGGCTTTGGGGGCCACCTTAGCGTTCCTTCTTCTTGTACATCGCGAGCATCCGCGCGGTGACCGCGAACCCGCCGAAGATGTTGACGCTGGCCAATGCCACCGCGAGCAGCCCGAGCCACTTCGAGGTCGCGCTGCCGGCCGCCGCCGCCGCGATCAGCGCGCCGACGATGATCACGCTCGAGATCGCGTTGGTGACCGACATCAGCGGCGTGTGCAGCGCCGGGGTCACCGACCACACGACGAAATAGCCAACGAAGCAGGCCAGCACGAAAATCGACAGGATCGAGATGAAATCCACGGTGGCTCCCCTTCGCGCCACGTTGTGGCAAGCGCGGCGGCGGCTGTCGAGGGGCACCCGCGCGGTCGATGGGTTAATTGCAACGCGGTTTCCTCTTTCCTAACCTTTTTCGGGCACCAGCGAACGGATGAAGGCGAAAGCGAAGGGCGCAGAGGGCGATACCGCCCGTCTGACCGGTCAGCGGCGCACGACGCGCGCTCTGGGCGTGATCGCCTTGCTCGGGCTATTGTTCGGCCTGGTCGGCATGGGCGAGGTGGCCGAGGATTCGCTCCGCGTCGCGCGCAACAACATGAACCCGATCAACGCCAGCGGCGACATCGTGCTGGTCGAAATTGACGACCATAGCCAGCGGGTCGGCGGTGCGTGGCCATGGAAGCGGTCGGTCCAGGCCGACATGATCGACAAGATCGACCAGGCCGGCGCAAAGCGTATCTTGCTCGACCTCAGCTATGATTTCGCGACCGATCCGGCGGACGATCAGCGGTTCGCGCAGGCACTTGCCCGATCGGGCAAGGTCGTCCTTCCGATCCGGCCCCGCATGGGCGACTGGAACGGCGAACGAGTTGCAAAGCAACCTATCGCGCTGTTTCGCCGCAACGCCACGCTCGGATCGATCAGCGTTTACTATAATTACGCCATGGCCGTCTGGAAAATGCCCTACGGCGGGCGGTTCGAAGGCGGAGGCGTGGCCAATTTCGCGTCGGTGATGAGCGGTGTCCAAGGCGAACCG
>JBDSMA010000087.1:0-10010 GCA_039916085.1 Sphingomicrobium sp. | reverse complement strand
CCCCAGGAGCGGCTGTCGATCACGGTCCAGTGCCAGGCTTCGGCCCAGCGCGCCTTCGACGAAGCGGTCAAGTTCACCGCCGATCGCACCGCCTTCGGCAAGCGCATCCTCGACTTCCAGAACAGCCGCTTCACCCTCGCCGACCTCAAGACCCGGCTTCAGGTTGGTTGGGCGCATCTCGATTGGGCGATCGCGCGCCACATCGCCGGCGCGCTCACCCCGGTCGAGGCGAGCGCGGCCAAGCTGTGGCACAGCGAAACCGCGTGGCAGATCATCGACACCGCGCTTCAGCTCCACGGTGGCGCCGGCTACATGAACGAATACCCCATCGCCCGCCTGTGGCGCGACGCGAGAGTAGCGCGAATTTACGGCGGAACCAGCGAGATCATGAAAGAACTGATCGGCCGCTCGATCGGCTAGATTTGGCTGGGGCGGCAGGATTCGAACCTGCGAATGCCGGCATCAAAAGCCGGTGCCTTACCACTTGGCGACGCCCCAGCATCTGGTTGCTGGGCGGCTTATAGCGGTTGGGGCGGCCTAGGAAAGGGGGGTCACGCCGTGCGGCGTAGCGCCGCGATGTCGGGTTCGTCGAGCTGACGCGGCGCCACCGGGCGGCCGAAAAGATAGCCTTGCAATTGGCTGCAGCCGAGGCGCCGCATGACCTCGGCCTGTTCGGCCGTCTCGATCCCTTCGGCCGTGGTCTCAATGCCCAGCCCGCGGGCCAAAGCGAGGATCGCATCGACGATGGCGATGCTCTCGCGCTCGCCGTCGGCGGCGGCGCGGACAAAGGTCTGGTCGATCTTGATCTTGGCGAAATGTGCGCGGCTCAGATAGCCAAAGGACGAATAGCCCTTGCCGAAGTCGTCGAGGACCAATCGCACGCCGAGCGCACGCAGCCGCTCGAGCGAGGCGAGCGTTCCGGCGTCGTCACCAAGGAACACCGTTTCGGTCACTTCAAGTTCGAGCCTTCCGGGTTCGAGTCCGCTGTTCGCGAGCGCGCCGAGCACTGTTTTGGCCAGCCCCGGCCCCGACAGCTGGGCGGCTGAGACATTGACCGCGACGCGGATCGGCGCGTCCCAGTTGACCGCCTCGACACAGGCTTCACGGAGCACCCAGTCACCGATCTGATGAATTAAACCAGCGTCCTCGATAATCGGGATGAACAGGTCGGGCGAGATTTCGCCGCGTACCGGGTGATGCCAGCGCAGTAGTGCCTCTCGCCCGACAACTTCGCCGCTCGCAGCATCGACGATCGGCTGATAGGCGAGCCGGAGCCCGTCAGTATGCAGCGCGTCGCGCACGTCATTTTCGAGCAGCCGGTGGTCTTCCGCCTCGTCGAACATGAAGCTCTCGAAAAAGGCATGGCTGCCGCGGCCGGCTTCCTTGGCGCGATAGAGCGCGAGGTCGGCGTTGCGCATCAGCTGTTCCTCGCGCGCGCCGTCGATCGGGCCGCGGGCGATACCGATGGTCGCGCCGACATGGAGGCTGGCGGCCCCGATCGTGTAGGTATTCGTCAGCGCGACAATGATTCGCTCGGCCAGCGCGCTCAAGGCGGCGCGGCCGGTCTCGCCGGTCCAGATGATGGCGAATTCGTCGCCGCCCAGCCTTCCGACGCTGCCGCCGTCGCCGACCGCCCGCTCGAGCCGCCGACCCACTTCGATCAATAGCTGGTCGCCGATCGCATGTCCGAGCGTGTCGTTGACCAGCTTGAAGCGATCGAGATCAACCAGCAGCAGCGCGCTGCCGCGTTCGGTCGCGCCGCTGTGCCACTGAAATAGCAGCGATTCTTCGAGCTGTTCGCGGACCAGCAGGCGGTTGGCGAGCCCAGTCAACGGATCGCGCCGCGCGGCGCGGACGGCGTCGTCGCCCGACAGGCGAAGCTCGGTGATGTCGGAGCCCACGCCGCGCCACCCGATCACATCGCCATAGGCATCGCGCAGCGGCTTGCCCGACAGCGACCACCAGCGGCCGCCCCTGACCGCCGGGATGGCGAGATCGCGGAACGGTTCGCCGGAGGCGAAGTGCTGAAACAGGCGGCGCATGCCGGTCGACAGCTCGACCGCCTGCTTCCCGGGGTCGAGCAGGTCGCGGCAATGAAGGCCGATGACCTGGTCGGTGGTAAGGTCGATCGCTTCGGCCAGCTCCGCCGACAAGTTGGTGATGATGAGCTCCGAATCAAGTTCCCACAGTCCGCCCGAACCGGCCGACTCAAATTCGCGCAGCAACTGGATGATCTCGCCGCGCTCCTCTAGGTCGAGTGTGGCGCGGGCATTGGCGATGAATTGGCGCGCGTTGGCAATGACCGCACCGACCAGCATCCCGGCATAGATCACCGACAGCAGCATCAGCGGAATATTGTCCAGCTTCCACGTAATCGTGAGGCAAGCAACCAGCATGATCATGATGTAGCTAAGCGCCGCCGCGGGGAGCGAAACCATGGTCACCGAGCCGGCGCTGATCAGCGCCGCGGCAAGGACACACAGAAACAGTCGTTGGCTGGGTCCGGCGGAATCGAACCAGAAGATCGGCGGCACCAGCCACATGGTGGCGAGCATGCTGACGATCAGCGTGATCGTGAACAGGCTGGGCGGCTTCGACCGCGCATAGTCGACGTCGATTCTGAGGCGCAGCGCGCGCGCGAGGCGGGCAAAGCAGAGTATCGCCGCGCCGCCGAACCACAAGCCGAGCCACAGGCTGTCGACACTGTCGCGGAACGACGCGACCAGCACCCCCGCGGTGATCAGCTGGACGATGACCGTGGTCGGGACGAGCCGGACGAAATGATCGAGCTGGGCGCGGCGCACGGCGCGGCCCCGGGCATCGCGCGGCCGGTGCACATCGAACACGTCGCGCAGCGTCACGCGAGGCAAGAGGCCTCTGGCTTCGCTCACCCCGCCCAGATCCGGCGCGCACCGCTTAGTGACAAACCAACAACCCCCACTGCACTCGTAACCTTCAACCCTTGCTGTAACAGGTTGAAAGAAAGTGTGAACAGCCAAGCCGCTTAAGGAGGCTTAAAAATTGACCGTTCGGTCGTTCACCAAGTCGTCATAATCGCGCTGCAACTGGCGCGAGAGGTCGCCGACCTCGAAATTCCACGGCCCGGCGGACTGGACAGGCGTGACCTCGGCCGCGCTTCCGGTGAGGAAAAATTGCTCAAAGCTTTCCAGCTCTTCGGGCCAGATCGCCTTTTCGATCACTTCGACCCCGCGCCGCTCGGCAAGGCCAATCACGGTTCGCCTGGTGATGCCGTCGAGGAAACAATCGGGGGTCGGCGTGTACAGCTTCCCGTCGCGAATGAAGAAGACATTGGCGCCTGTCGCTTCCGCCACCTGGCCGCGCCAGTCGAACATCAACGCATCGTCGAAGCCGCGCCCATCGGCATGCTGCTTGGATAAGGTGGCGATCATGTACAGACCCGCCGCCTTGCTGTGCACCGGCGCGGTATAGGGAGCGGGGCGGCGCCACGGCGCGATGTCCAGGCGGATTCCCTTGGCCGCCTTGGCCGGGTCGAAATATTTGCCCCAATGCCAGGCGGTGATCGCCAAATGGGGCTTGGTGCCCTTCGCAGCCACGCCCATCTGCTCCGACCCGCGCCACGCCACCGGGCGCATATAGGCCTCGGTCATGCCATTGGCGCTGAGCACCTCCTTGCACGCGGCATCGATTTCCTCGACCGACCAGGGGATGTCGAACCCCAGCAACTCAGCGGATTTGCGCAGGCGAGTGCTGTGATCGGTCAGTCGGAAGATGGTGCCATTATAGGCGCGCTGCCCCTCAAACACCGACGAGGCGTAATGCAGCGCATGGGTCAGTACATGGACGTTCGCCTCGCGCCACGGCACCAGTCTCCCGTCAAACCAGATCCACCCGTCGCGATCGTCGAAAGTACGCTCGTCGGCCATTGTCCCCGCTTTCAAATCGAGGCGCATCGCTAGGCGAGCGGGACCGGATTATCAACCGCGGCGGCGGCCGCGAGCTGGCGGCCGCGAGCGATGGCGGCGGCGATGGTCGCTTCGACCAGCCGGGCCAGTGCATCGCCGCGATCGAGCACGTCGAGCCCGGCCTGGGTTGTGCCGCCAGGGCTCGCTACCCGCTTGGCCAGCCCCGCCCCATCCTCGCCGTTCGCCTGCATCAGCGTTGCGGTACCGGCCAACGTCTGAAGGGCAATGGCCAGTGCATCGGCCTCGACACCATGCACTTGCCCTGCGGCGGCGAGGGCCTCGGCGAAGCGCGCGACATAGGCCGGTCCCGCCCCAGCGATGGCGCCAATCGCGGCCAGTCCCGCTTCCGTGTTGGTCGTGACGACCAACCCGAGCGGGCCCATTAGCTCCGCCACCTCGTCCGTCGCGCCATCATCGCCGAACAGCGCTACCACCCCTTGGCCGATCGCGACCGGCAGGTTGGGCATCGCCCGAATTACAGCGCGGACCTGGGGAAAGCGGGCGCGCAGGCTGGCGATCTCGACCCCGGCCAGCAGCGACACGATCACCGTCTCAGCCCTGCAGCGCGGCGCCAGCAGGGGAACGACCTCGTCGAGCTTCTGCGGCTTGAAGCCGAGCATCACCAGCCGCGGTGTCTCGCCAGCTGGATAATCGGTGCGCGTCAAAATCCCTTCGACCGGGAGGCCGCTCGGTCGGATCGCGGTAACCCCATCAAGATCGATCCCAGCCTTGCCCCAGCCTTCGACCATTGCACCGGCCATATTGCCACAGCCGACCAGCCAGGTTGGCGTGGGGAACCGGATCGTCACGCTTCGCCGACGGTGTCGATCAGCGCCGCGGAGATCGCCTCGGTTGGCGACTTGCCGCCCCACAGCACGAACTGAAATACCGGGTAGAAACGCTCGCATTCCTCGATCGCCGCCTCGGCGATGGCTTCGGCCTGCTCAAAGCTCAAGCCGTCGCCCTCGCCGACCAGCGTTGCGTGGCGGAACACGACCATGCCCGAGCCCGACCACAGCTCGAAATGGCCGAGCCACAATTGCTCGTTGATCAGGCCGAGCGTCTCATAGACATCGCCGCGTTTCTCCGGCCCGACCTTGATGTCGGGGAACGCCAGGAACTGCAGTACCTGATCGTCGGGCCGCCACACGCCGCGCAGCTCATATTGCGCCCAGCTGCCGCTCGCCGAAGCGATGATCTCGCCCTCGCCGGTGCGCTCGCACGCCCAGCCGCGCGCCTCGAAATATTGTTCGAGCACGTCGATCGGAGCGCCGTCGTCGCGCTCTTCCTGTTCGATCGGATCGGCCAGGGTCAGGCTCCCGCGCGCGGCGCTTTCGGCGCTTTGGGCTTGGCCGCGGCTTCGAGCGCGGCGATGCGCTTGGTCAGCGCCTCATTCTCGTCGCGCGCGGCGGCGGCCATCGCCTTGACCGCTTCGAACTCGTCGCGGCCGATCATGTCGACCCCGCCGACCCATTCGCGCATCTTGTCGCGCATCGATGCCTCGGCCTCGCGGCCCATGCCGGCGAAGGTGCCGGCGGCGCCGTTCATCATCTTGACCAAATCTTCGAACAGGCGGTTTTCGGATTGCATCACCATCTCCCTACTTTGCGTCAAATAGGATGCCGACGCCTTTGCCGCCAGTGGCTAGCTTGATCGCGCCAAGCAAAAACTCGACATTGCCTTCCGGCCCGGTGATCGGACTCCGTTCGACGCCCACCACGCGCCAACCCTTGGACGCGACCCACAAAACGGCTGCGTCGCACACGCGCTGATGGATTGCCGGATCGCGCACCACCCCGCCCTTGCCGACCTCGCCGCGTCCGGCCTCGAACTGCGGTTTGACCAGCGCCACCAGCGCCGCCCCCGGCCGCGCCAGGTCAAGCGCGGCGTCGAGCACTTTGGCCAGGCCGATGAAGCTCGCGTCGCACACCACCACGTCGATCACTTCGGGGACAATGTCGGGGGTCAGTGCGCGTGCGTTGGTCTGTTCGTGGACGATGACGCGCTCGTCCGAGCGCAGCTTCCACGCCAGCTGGTTAGTGCCGACGTCGATCGCATAGACTTTGGCCGCGCCACGACTGAGCAACACGTCGGTGAAACCGCCAGTCGATGAACCGACGTCGAGCGCGACGGCGCCGGTCACGTCGAACCCGAAATGCGTGAGGCCATGGTCGAGCTTGATCCCTCCGCGCGACACCCACGGGTGGTCGCGGCTTTTGACCGTCAGGGCAGCATCCTCGGCCAGCAAATCGCCCGCCTTGGCCACCCGGCGATCGCCAACAAACACTGCGCCGGCCAGAATCAGCGCCTGCGCCCGGGCCCTGCTTTCGGCCAGGCCCCGGGCGACCACAAGCAGGTCGGCGCGCTGCTTCAAGCCGCCCTCAGCACGGTCCAGCCGGCGAGGCGATCGAGGTGGCGGCCGAGTTCGGCGACGCTCGGGTCGGGGCCGAGCGGGGCGCGCTGCGGAAAGGCATCGCCGCCCCGCATCGTCGTCCAGAAGCGGTTGATCAGCCCGTCGATCTCTGGCCGATCGACCGCGATCAGGCTTTCAAGCCGGTCATCGGGATGCGGCGCAAGCGGGGCGTAATAGAAAGGCTGAAGTTGCTTCCACAGGAAGCGGGTGGTGGTGTCGGACACAGCGGCTTCGGCCATCGCCGCCGCGAAACCGGTCGAATCCAGGCGCCGCCGCCGCTTTGCCAGATAGGTGTGTCGCCTTCGCGCCATCGGCATCGTCGCGAAGAACAGGCCGACCAGTGCCAGCGCCCCGGCCACCAGCCACATCCCCAGGCTCAGGCGATCGCTCCCGCGTCGGCCTCGACACTCAGGTCGTTGCGGCGCAGCGCTTTCAACACCGTCTCGACGATGTGCGGGGCGTTCAGGCCGGCTTCGTCATACTGCTTCATTGGACTCTCATGATCCTGGAAGACATCGGGCAGGCGCATCGTGCGGAGCTTCAATCCGGCGTCGATCAGCCCCTCGTCGCTGGCCAGCGTCAGAACATGCGCGCCGAACCCGCCGACCGCGGCTTCCTCGACCGTCACCGCGACTTCGTGGCTGGTCAGCAGGCGGCGGATCAACTCGACATCAAGCGGCTTGGCGAAGCGCAGGTCGGCGACCGTCGTCGACAGCCCCTTGGCCTCGAGCATCGCCGCCGCTTTCTCTGCTTCTTCCAGCCGCGTGCCGAGCGACAATATGGCGACGGTCTTGCCTTCCTTGACGATCCTCCCCTTGCCGATCTCCAGCCGCTTCGGCGTCGCCGGCATCGCCAGCCCACGCCCGTTGCCGCGCGGATAACGCACCGCGATCGGCCCCGTATCATGCAGCGCCATGGTGTGGACCATGTGGGTCAGCTCAACCTCGTCGGCGGCGGCCATCACTACCAGGTTCGGCAGGGTACAGAGGTAGGCGAGGTCGAACGAGCCTGCATGGGTGCAGCCATCCGCGCCGACCAGTCCGGCGCGGTCCATCGCGAAGCGCACCGGCAGATTCTGGATCGCGACGTCATGGACGAGTTGGTCGTAGGCGCGCTGAAGGAAAGTGGAATAGATTGCGCAGAACGGCCGCATTCCCTGCGCGGCGAGGCCGGCGGCGAAGGTCACGGCATGCTGCTCGGCAATACCGACATCGAACATGCGGTCGGGGAATTCGGCGCCGAACTTGTCGAGGCCGGTGCCCGACGGCATCGCCGCGGTAATTGCCACCACCTTGTCGTCGCGCCGCGCCTCGGCGCTGAGCGCGTCGGCGAACACATTGGTGTAGCTGGGCGGCCCGCCGCCCGGCCCCTTGTCCTGCTTGCCCGAGACGACGTCGAACTTGACCACGCCGTGATATTTGTCGGCCGAGGCCTCGGCCGGGCCATAGCCCTTGCCCTTCCGGGTCACGACATGGACCAGGATCGGCCCTTCGTCGGTGTCACGGACATTCTCGAGGATTTCGACCAGGCCCTGGACATCATGCCCGTCGACCGGGCCAACGTAGTAAAAGCCCAATTCTTCGAACAGGGTTCCGCCGGTGGCCATGCCGCGGGCGAATTCCTCGGCCTTGCGGGCGGCGGATTCGACCTTGCGCGGCATGTGGCGAAATATTCGCCGGGCGAAGTCGCGGACAGTGAGATATTTCCCCGAAGACACCAGCCGGGCAAGATAATGCGACAGGCCACCCACCGGAGGGGCAATGGACATGTCATTATCGTTCAAGATGACGATCAGCCGGTTGCCCGCGCCTTGCGCATTGTTCATCGCCTCATAGGCCATGCCGGCGCTCATCGCCCCGTCGCCGATCACCGCGATCGCCCGGCCCGGATTCCCGCTCAGCTTGTTGGCGATGGCGAAGCCCAGGGCCGCCGAAATCGAGGTCGATGAGTGCGCCGCGCCGAACGGGTCAAATTCGCTCTCGCTGCGCCGGGTAAAACCGGAAAGCCCTCCGCCCTGGCGGAGCGTGCGAATGCGATTCCGACGGCCAGTGACGATCTTGTGCGGATAGGCCTGGTGGCCGACGTCCCAGATCAATTTGTCGTCCGGCGTATTGAAGACATGGTGGATGGCGACCGTCAGCTCGACCACCCCAAGCCCGGCGCCGAGGTGGCCGCCGGTTACCGACACGGCGGAGATCATCTCCTGACGCAGCTCGTCGGCCAGCTGCGGCAGCTCGGCCTTCTGCAGCTTGCGGATGTCGGCGGGCGATAGAATGGTGTCGAGCAAGGGCGTCGAAGGGCGATCGGACATGGTTTCGCCCTACCCCCTAAACCGGGCCTTATCCAGTCTCAGTCGCATGTGCCGCACTTGCCGCGCACCTCGATCACCGGGCGCACCGCCTCAAACCCGGCGGCGGCGGCGGCATCGCGCACGCCGCTCGACAGCTTGTCGTCATCGATGTGGCTCGTCGATCCGCAATTGTCGCAAATCAGGAAGATACAATCGTGAAGGCAGCCCGGGTGGGCGTTGGCGACATAAGCGTTGGCGCTTTCGACGCGCATCGCCAGATTGGTCGTCACGAACAGGTCGAGAATTCGATAGACGCTATTGGCCGCGATCCGCCGGTCGAGCCGCTTCGACACCGCTTCGGCGATGTCATAGGCCGAGGCCGGCTTGTCGAATTCGGCCAGCGCCTCGAACACCGCGGCGCGCATCTCGGTCCACTGCTCGCCGCGCGCCTTGAGCTGCTGAGCCGCGGCCTCGCGCAGCGACTCGCCTTGGTGGAGGTGATGATGGTGGGCGCCCATGACTGACAGATAAGGCCCGCGCCGGTTCGCGGCAAGGCGGCCAGCCTTATTCGGCGGCGATATAGTTGAGGCGGTGGCCGAGCGCGAGGATGCTGACGCCGATCACCGTGTAGAGCGCCTCGCCGCCGTCGTGCGGCAGGGTCAGCGCCCCGGCCATCACGCCCAGGCCGAGGCCGCCAACCGCGCTGGGCATGGTGTAGCCGTGCTGGTCGATACCCCGGCCAAGCGCCAACGCGCCCATGACCATCGCCAGCGACAGGCCGACTTCGTGGATCAGCGGATTGCCAAAAAGACCGCCGGCGGTGGCCATCAGCGTCAGCAGCAGCGTCGTCCCGAGGCAATGGACCAGACATAGGCCGCTCAGCCCGATCGCCATGCGGTCGAGGCGTGTAGTCGGGATGGCGAGCGGCTGCATAGCGCGTGATATAACGTCGCCTCGAACGAGTTACAATATCACATTCGATAGGTCGCGCCGCTTCTTGGCAAGGCGTTGCAAAGCCGCCATAGCCCGGCGCAATCATGGACTCGCCCCCCGAAACTTCCGCCGCCCCCAGTACGCTCCGGCCACTTGCCCTCTCGCACTGGCTATGGATGGTTGCCGGGTTGGTGTTCGCGATGGTCGTAGTCGGCGGCATCACCCGCCTCACCGAAAGCGGGCTGAGCATCACCGAATGGAAGCCGGTCAGCGGCGCTTTGCCCCCGCTGACCGCAGCCGAGTGGGACCATGCCTTCGCGCTCTACCAGGCGACGCCGCAATATCATCAGGTCACCGGCCCCGCCGGCATGGGGCTGGCCGAGTATAAGTTCATCTTCTTCTGGGAATGGGTCCACCGTCTGCTCGGGCG
>JBDSMA010000086.1:0-10052 GCA_039916085.1 Sphingomicrobium sp. | reverse complement strand
TCCTCGCCCGGATAACGCCCGAAGCCTTCGCTGCAGAGATTGCCGACCCGGACTTCGCCTTCCGCCTGGCCGAGGTGGAGGACTCGCTCGCTGGCTACATCAAGCTCGGGCCGCCAGACCTGCCCGGCGATACTCCGCCCGCGACCATCGAGCTTCGCCAACTCTATGTCCTCGGACCGTGGCAAGGCGCCGGAATCGCGGCGTCGCTGACGGACTGGGCGTTCGCCGAAGCCCGCGCGCGCGACGTAGGTCATATGCAGCTTAGCGTTTATATCGACAATCACCGCGCCCGCCGCTTCTACGAAAAGCGCGGCTTCGTCGAAGTCGGCCACTATCGCTTCATGGTCGGCGACCATGCCGATGATGACCGCATCATGCGGGTCGCGTTATGACTGGCTGGCGTTCGAGCGCGATCCCTGCCCCGCACCGCTTTTTCGGTACCGAGGCGGGCAATTGCTCTTTGTCGAACGACGACCCCAACGCCCTCAACAACCGTCGCGTCGCGGCCGAAACCGTGCTTCCCGGCGCGACACTGGTCGCTCCCTATCAGACCCATTCGGCCGAGTGCATAATCGTCCGCGAGCCGTGGCCCGATGACAAGCGCCCGCGCGCCGACGCGCTGGTCACCGATCGTCCCGGCCTCCTCCTCTCGATCCTTACCGCCGACTGCGCCCCAGTGCTGCTCGCCGACACGGAGGCCGGGGTGATCGGCGCCGCTCACGCCGGCTGGCGCGGCGCGCTCGGCGGGGTGACCGATGCAACCCTCGCCGCAATGCTTCGCCTCGGCGCGCGGATCGAGCGCATCGCCGCCGCCGTCGGACCGTGCATCGCGCGAGCCAGCTATGAAGTTGACCGCGCTTTTCTCGACAATTTTCTTGGCCATGATGAAGCCAACGCCTGCTTTTTCGCCGACGGCCCGCTTGGCAAGCCGCACTTCGACCTCGAAGCCTATGTAGTTGCCCGAATTGCCGGCGCCGGCGTGCAGCGGATCGAAGCGCTCGGCCTCGACACCTACGCGAACCCTGATCGCTTCTTCAGCTACCGCCGCGCGACCCACCGCATTGAGCCCGGCTATGGTCGCCAGATCAGCCTCATCGGCCTAGCGCCCTGACGGCCGAGGGTTTAAGGCGCGCCGCGACAAGGAGAGTGCATCAGTGACCGACGCCCGCCGCCCGAAGGAAGCCGCCACCCATATCGGCAACCGCAAGCTCGATCCTTCGACGTTGATGATGGGCCACGGCTTCGATCCGGCGCTGTCCGAAGGCTCGCTGAAGCCGCCGATCTTCCTCACATCGACGTTCGTGTTTGAACGCGCCGCCGACGGGAAGCATTTCTTCGAGGGCATCACGGGTCGCCGGCCGGGCGGTACCGACGGCCTCGTCTATTCGCGCTTCAACAATCCCAACCAGCAGATCCTCGAGGAGCGGTTCAAGCTGTGGGAGGGCGCGGAGGAATGCCTGACCTTCTCCAGCGGAATGACGGCAATCACGACCCTGTTCCTCACGTTCGTCCGGCCCGGCGACGTGATCGTCCATTCGGGGCCGCTCTACGCCGCAACCGAATCGATTATCGCCAAGATTTTTAGCCAGTTCGGCGTCAAATATGTCGACTTCCCAGCCGGCTCGACGCGCGAGGAAATCGACGCCGCGATCGCCAAGGCCAAGGCAATGGGCCGGGTCAGCCTGATCTATCTCGAAAGTCCGGCCAACCCGACCAACGCGCTGGTCGATGTCGAAGCGGTCGCGGCCGCCCGCGCCGCCGCGTTCGATAGCGACGCAACGCCGCCGATCGCGATCGACAACACCTTCCTCGGCCCGCTGTGGGCCAAGCCGCAGGACCAGGGCGCCGACATTTCGGTGTACAGCCTGACCAAATATGCCGGCGGGCACAGCGACCTCGTTGCCGGCGGGCTGACCGGCAACAAGACGCTGCTCGACCAGGTGCGCAGCATTCGCAACACGATGGGCGGGATCGTCGATCCCAATACCGCGTGGATGTTGCTACGTAGCCTTGAGACGCTCGAGCTCAGGATGAGCCGCGCTAGTGAGAACGCGGTCAAAGTGTGCAACTTCCTCAAGGACCATCCCAAGGTTGAGACGGTCGGCTATCTTGGTTTCCTTGAGCCAGGCAGCCGCCAGGCCGATATCTACAATCGCCACTGCCTCGGCGCCGGGTCGACTTTCTCGCTTTACCTGAAAGGCGGCGAGCGCGAGGCGTTTGCCTTCCTCGACGCCCTCAAGATCGCCAAGCTCGCGGTCAGCCTCGGCGGCACCGAGACGCTCGCCTCCGCCCCCGCGGCGATGACTCATTTGTCGGTTCCCGACGACCGCAAGCTGGCGATGGGCATCACCGACAACCTCGTCCGCATTTCGATCGGTGTCGAGAATGCAGATGATTTGATCGCCGATTTCGACGCCGCGTTGACCGCGATCTAGCTCCAGTCCTCGACCGCCCAGCCGCGTGTCCCGGCGAGGCGCCTCAGCGGCCCGTGCGGATTGACTGCGACCGGCTCGTCGGCCCACTCGAACACCGGCGCATCACTGGCGTGATCGGAGTAGAAACGGACGTGGCCGCGCGCGACCCCTTGCACAGCGAGCCACGCCTCGATCATCCCGAGCTTGGCCGGACCGTAGCAATTGTCGCCATCGATTTTCGCGTGCACACGGCTGTCGAGGCCGACGATGGCGTTGGTGCCTATGCAGTCGTCGAATCCCAGCGCGTCGGCAATGCCCACGGCGTAAAGGCGGTAGCTGGCGGTGGCCATCACTACGCGGCGCCCCTCGGCCTTGTCGCGGGCGATCGCCAAGAGCGCACCGGGGCGGACATTGCCGGCCAGCGTCCGGTGGGCGAATCCCTCGACCAGCGGCCTCAATTCGTGCGGATGGCGGCGATGGCCGAGCAGCAGCCGGTGGCTGATTTCCTTCAGCCGCCCGCGGTCGATTACCTTGGCGAGATAGCTCAGCATCGCCACCGCCACCAACGGCAGCAGCAGCAATCGCCATGGTGCCCGCCGCGCCGCGCAATAGAGCAGGAACGGCGTGTAAGTGGCGTGGCGAGTCACCGTTCGGTCCATGTCATAGATCGCCAGCGCCTGGGTCATGCCCGCCCATCCAGCAGCGTCTTGGCCAGCGCAAGGTCGGCCGGCGTGTCGACATCGACCGCGGCCAGCGGGTCGGTCAGTTCGACCTTGCGGATTTCAATCCCCAGGCGCCGCCCAACCGCGGCCAAAGTTTGGTCGAGGGTCCGCAGCCGGGCGAGCCCGAGCAGACCGGTAAGGCCGAGCGCGCCAAGCAGCCGCCAGCCTTTCTTGCGTTCCTGCTCGATAGACCGCCACAAGGTTACCGCGCTCGACGCTCGTGCGCTTCCGAACGCAAACAAATTGGCGCCCGAATAGGCCCCGGCCCTGAAGCCAATCCATGTCCGCCTGGTGCCCGGCAGCCGCGCCGCGAGCGCCGCCCGTTCGACCACCCCTATGGCGAGGTCGACGCCGGCCGCGTGGGCGCAAAAATCGGCAATTATGGCCTGGGTCAGCAAGACATGATCGGCGGTCGTTACCAGCAACGGAAAGCGGGTTGCCGGGTCGGTCAGGATCGCCTCCATCGTCGCCGCAATCGTCGCGCCGGAAGTCTCGACCGACAACCGTGGATCGTCGGGCAAGGCGCTTGTGAGTCGCTCCGGCCGCTGGGTCAGCACCCGCACTGACGCGATCTCGGGCGATCCAAGCAATGCCGCCGCGGGATAAGCGATGAGCGGCTTCCCGGCCAGCGGGATCAACGCCTTCAAATCCGTCCCGTGTGCCTCGGCGAACGGGTCGCGCCCCGGCCGTGAGCCGGCCAGCAGCAGCGCGGTCCAGCCGCTCATGCCAGCCAGCTGATGATTCTGCGCCCGCGCCGCGCGCGGTCATTGGCCTGGGCCAGCCGGGCCGCATGGAACAGCAGGCTGGCGACTGTCCACAGCGCGACCAACTGGATACCGATGCCGGGCCGCCCGAACAGCAAAGCTGCGGTCAGAATCGCCATGTTCGGGTTGCGCCGCGCGGTGACCAGCCGGAACGCGCTATCGACCGGGCGCCAGACATGGATGTCCATCTTGTAGTAATAGAGGAATAGCCCCTCTATCAGCCGCTGCAGGATGTAGCCGCCGACGATCGCGCCAAGAACCATCACCTCATAGACCGGCTCCAGCGTCTGGCCGATCATTTTCAGCCCCTCGGCCCAGGCCCACCACCAGAAGGGCGGATGGATCAGGTCGATGCCGTGGTCGAAGATATTGCCCCACTTGGACGACTGGCCGGTGCAGCGCGCCAGCTTGCCGTCGACCGTGTCGAGCACCATGAAGCCAAAGCCGGTCGCCACCCCGGGCCAATAATGACCGTCGGCCCATAGGAAAAAGGTCGCGGCGCACAGGATCGCGCCGACCAGCGTTACCTGATTGGGGCTGATCCCGGCGCGCGCCGCCCAGCGCGTCAGATAAAAGGCCGGGCGCCGCCACAGGTACAGGGTCAGCGCGTCGGTAACGCCTTTGTAGCTGGCGTCATAAGCGGCGCGCTCGGCGGCATCGGCATTGGCGGCCTCGAAGCGCATGACGAATGGTCGCTCGCGCTTCCTCAGCTCGTGATAGCTGAGCTCGGCGCTGGCGGCGTCGATCAGCTCCAGCCCCGCGATCGGGACACCGTCGGCCATATCCGCCATCGCCGCCCCGGCGTCCGCGTCGGCAGGAATATGGGCCAGTACCGGCTTGGCGTCCTGGACCAGCATTGCCCCCGGCCGCGACGCCATCGCCCTCAGCCACGCCGGATCCCACGCATAATTCATATTGGCCAGCACAACGGTACGCCCGGCGGCGGGCGCTCCGGCCGGTTCGAGCCCCGCCTTTGATGCCAGCGCACCGGCCCGCGCCCGCGCCGCCATCCCGAACAGCCGCGTGTCATTGTCGCCGATCGGGACGAATAGAGGCGGCAGGTCAGGGTCGGCCGAGGCGGGCATCAGCGGTGGCTATAGGGGCAGGATCGACGCCAAGAAACCCACCCGGCGCGCCTGCACTTGCCGCGCGCGGCCTTTTGCGCTCTTACTCCTGTCCATGGGGGATGATCCGACCAGGCGCGACGGACAGGACGGCGAGGACAATGTCTATCGCTGCGTCGGCGCGCTGACGATCACCCGCGCCGCCTCGACCCAACGCGAGATCGACGCCGTGCCGGATCCGCTGACCATCGATCTGAGTGAGGTTGAACGGATCGACACGGTCGGCGCCTGGCTTGTCCATCGCGCCGTTCGTGACCGCCAAGCCAAGGTCACTGGCGAAACCGAGGAGAGCCGCCAGCTGCTCGAACAGGTCGCCGAGGCCGACCGCCCGGTCCGTGTCCGCCCCGAGCAGCGCGCTGCCCCGCTGCGGGCGCTGGAAGAGCTTGGCGATTGGGTGGCCGACGCGGGCAACACGCTGATCGGACTCCTCGGCTTCCTCGGCGCGACCGTCATTTCATTCGCCGCCGTCATCGCCCGCCCGCGTCGTTTCCGGATGAACGCCGTCGTTCAGCGGTTCGATCTGGTCGGGGTACGCGCGCTGGGCATCATCGGGCTGATGACCTTCCTTATCGGCATCGTCATCGCCCAACAGGGCGCGGTCCAGCTCCAGCAATTCGGCGCCGAAGTTTACACCATCAACCTCATCGGCCGCATTTCGGTGCGCGAGCTGGCGACGCTGATGACTGCGATCATGGTCGCTGGCCGCTCCGGTTCGGCGTTCGCGGCGCAGATCGGCACAATGAAGATTACCGAAGAGATCGACGCCATGCGGACGATCGGCGTGTCGCCAACCGAGGCGCTGGTCGTGCCGCGGATGCTTGCCGCAGTGGTGATGATGCCGCTGTTGTCCTTCTACGCGATGGTCATGTCGCTGCTTGGCGGCGGCATTTTTGTGTGGGTCGCGCTCGGCATTCCGCCCATGACCTATATCCAGCGGCTTCAGGAGGTCGTGCCGATCACCGACTTGTGGGTCGGCCTGATCAAGGCCCCGGTGTTCGGCTTCATCATCGCCCTGGCCGGCTGCTTCCAGGGCATGCTGGTCGAAGGAAATTCGGAAGAGGTCGGCACCCGCACCACTGCCGCCGTGGTCCAGTCGATCTTCCTGGTCATCGTCCTCGACGCGGTGTTCGCCGTGTTCTTTTCGAACGTGGGCTGGATATGACCGAGCAGAACTCGACCAACCTGCCCGCCACCGACACCAGGAAGGACGGCGAAATCGTCATCTCGGTGCGCGGGCTCAAGAACAGTTTCGGCGACCAGATCATCCACGACGGGCTCGACCTCGACCTGCGCCGCGGCGAGATCCTTGGCGTCGTCGGCGGGTCGGGCACCGGCAAGTCGGTGCTCATGCGCTCGATCATCGGATTGCAGACCCCCGACGAAGGCGAAATCGAAGTGCTCGGCGAGAATATGATCGGTCGCGACGATGTCGAGGCCAAGAATATCCGACGCCGCTGGGGCATCTTGTTTCAGAATGGCGCCTTGTTCTCGACCCTGACGGTGGCCGAGAATGTCGAAGTGCCGATCCGCGAATATTTCCCCTTTATCAAGCCGCCATTGCTTGACGAGATCGCCAGCTACAAGGTCGCCATGTCGGGCCTGCCCGCCGATGCCGGGCCGAAATATCCGTCCGAACTGTCGGGCGGCATGAGGAAGCGCGCCGGCCTGGCCCGCGCCTTGGCGCTTGACCCTGAGCTATTGTTCCTCGACGAGCCAACCGCCGGCCTCGACCCGATCGGCGCCGCCGCATTCGACGAATTGATCGAAAACCTCAAGCAGCGCCTTGACTTGACCGTGTTCCTGATCACGCATGATCTCGACACGTTGTGGGCGATCTGCGACCGTGTCGCGGTATTGAGCGACCAGAAAGTCGTCGCTGTCGGAACGATTGAAGAATTGCTCGCTTTAGATCATCCTTGGATTCAAGAATATTTTAATGGGCCCCGCGGGCGTGCTGCTTCCGCCGGGTTGAAGAAGGGACAGCGGGGGGCCTGATGGAAACGCGTTCGAACCATATCCTGGTCGGCACCGTCGTGCTTCTGCTGCTGGCGGGACTGTTGCTGTTCACCGTCTGGCTCGCCGGCCTGTCCAACAAGGCGTCGAAATGCTTCGACATCTATTTCAGCCAGGGCGTCGGCGGCTTGAACAAGGGTTCGTCGGTCAGCTTCTCGGGAGTGCCGGTGGGCGAGATCAAGCAGATCAGCCTGCTGCCCGACCGTCCCGAATTCGTGTGGGTGCGGATCAATGTCGATGCCGACACCCCGGTGCTCCAGGGCACCACCGCGCAGATCAAGGGCGTTGGCTTCACTGGTGTCAGCGAAATCCAGCTCGACGGCGCGGTCAAGGGCGGCAAGCCGATCGAGCAATTGGGCCCGCAGGGATGCCCGGTCGTGCCCTCGACCTCGGGCGGACTCGGCGCGCTGCTCAATAGCGCGCCAGAGCTGATTGACCGCATCCAGCGGCTGACCGAGCGGCTGACGGAGATGCTCAGCGACAAGAATCAAAACGCCATCGCCGATATCCTCGAAAACCTCGACCATACGACCAAGGTGCTGGCCGAGCGCGCGCCCGACCTTGCCAACGCCATCGGCGATGCCCGGATCGCGGCGCGCAATGCCGGCATCGCCGCGCAACGAGTCGGCATCCTCGCCGATTCGACGAACCGCCTGGTCAACGAACAAGGCAAACCCGCGGCCGAAGACATGCGCAAGGCGATTGCCTCGGTCCAGAAGTCGGCCGACAACCTCGACGCGATGATCGCCGATGCCCGCCCTGGCGTGCAGAATTTCTCCAAGTCGACATTGCCCGAGGCCAACAAGCTGGTCCACGATCTGCGCGACCTCAGCGAGAGTCTCAAGGGGTTCTCCGACCGGTTGAACGAAGACGGCATCGGCGGCGCCATCGGCGGGCCAAAGCTGCCCGATTACAAGCCAGGAAAGACCAAATGATGCGTTTGCACCGCCTGCTCCTCCTGTCGTTCGGCGCGCTCGCGCTGGCCGGCTGTTTCGGCGGCAAGAAGGTTCCGCCGACCCTGCTCACGTTGACCGCCACCGCCTCCGCCCCGGCCGGCACGGTCCGCGCGTCTGACGCGGGCCAGGCGGTGACGATCGACGTTCCGGTCATCCCCAGGGAATTGAATTCGACCCGCGTCCCCGCCCAAATCGGGCCGACCGCGATCGCCTATATCAAGGACGTGCAATGGGTCGAATCGCCTGACCGGCTGTTCCAGCACCTTGTCCAGGAAACCGTCATGAGGACTACGGGCCGGGTCGTTCTCGACCCCCGCCAATCGTCGCTCGACCCCGGGTTGAAGCTCTCCGGCAGCCTGACCCGCTTCGGCTATGACGCGCAGCTAGGCGCGGTAATCGTGCGCTACGACGGCGCGCTGGCCGCCGCCGGCGGCACCCGCGTCGAAACCCGCCGGTTCGAGGCGACTGCCCCGGCCGACGGCACCGCCGCGACGGTCGGCCCAGCCCTCAACGCCGCCGCCAATCAGGTCGCCGCCGACATCGCTCGGTGGATCGGCGGCTAGGCCAGGCTTTTCGATACCTGTTCGAACGAGTCGCGCGACAGGGTCGGCGTGGCGAGAATCCGCTCGAGCTCAGCGCGCATCCGCCCGCCGAACGGCTCGGCAAACCGTCGCCAGCGGCCGAGCGGCGGAACCAACCGCGCGGCGACTTGCGGGTTGAGCGGGTCAGCGGCGATGATCAGGTCCGCAAGCATCCGATAGCCCCGCCCGTCGCCTCCATGGAACACCCACTGGTTGGACGCGAAGCTGCCCGCCACGGCGCGCAGCCGGTTGGGATTGTGCATGGTGAAGTCGGGATGGCGGAGCAGCATCTCGACCGTGTCGAGCGTATCCGCGCGGCTGGCCGAGGCTTGCAGCCCGAACCATTTGTCGATGACCAGACTGTCGTTCTTGAACCGGCGATAGAAATCATCGAGCGCGGCATCCCGCTCGGGCGCGTCGATCCCGGCTAGTACCGCCACTGCGGCCTGGCGGTCGGTCATATTGTCGGCCGCATCATATTGCGCCTTGGCAAGCACGGCGGCGCGGACCGGGTCGCCCGCGGCGATCAGGCCGAGCGTGATCGCGCGCAAGCGCCGCACGCCCTTGGCCTCGCTCGACAGGTCATCGCCGGGGGCGGTCCGCGCCTGGGCAGCGGCGAGGTCGCTGGCCAGTGCCGAGCCGACCGCGCTGCGAAGTGCGTCGCGCGCGGCATGCACCGCTTCGGGATCGACCCTATCGAGACGATCGCCGATCACCGCCTCGCCGGGGATGATCAGCGCTTCGCCCTTGAACGCCGCATCGAGCGCGTTGGAGCGCAAGGTCGAGCCCATGGCCGCGATCACCGCCGCCGGGTCCGCCGCCTCGCCCGAGGCTCCCGCGACCAGCGTTCGCATCATCAGCTCCTGCAGCGCCTCATAGCGCGCGAACGGGTCGGAGTCGGTCTCGGCCAATCGCTCAAGCTCGCCCGGCTTGCGCTCGACGATCAGGATCGCCGGCGTCGAAAAGCCGCGGTTGATCGACAGCAAAGGCGCTTCGTCCACCCCGTCGAACGTCACCGCGGTTTCCGCCTGGTCGAGCATCACTACCCGCTCGGCGACGATTTCGCGGCCGCTGTCGGCCCCGATCAGCGCGGTGCGCAGCGGCAGGACCATCGGCACCTTGCCGCTCTGTCCAGGGGTGTCGGGGATGGACTGGCTGAGATGGAGCACCGCCTTGCCCGCCACCGCGTCATGCTCCAGTCGCGCCGCGACATGCGGCGTCCCGGCCTGCGAATACCATAGCCTGAATTGGGTCAGGTCGATGCCGCTTGCGTCTTCCATCGCCGCGACGAACTCATCGCAGGTCACCGCCTGGCCGTCGTGCCGTTCGAAATAGAGATCGGCGCCCTGGCGGAAGGCTTCCGCGCCCAGGATAGTGCGCATCATGCGGATCACCTCCGCACCCTTGTTATAAATGGTCGCGGTGTAGAAGTTGGTGATCTCGATGAAGCTTTCGGGACGCACCGGATGCGCCAGCGG
>JBDSMA010000085.1:0-1541 GCA_039916085.1 Sphingomicrobium sp. | reverse complement strand
ACCAGCAGCGAAAAGGACGAGTTGGCGAAGGCGTTCTGGAGCATCGCCATGACGATCAGGCCGGGCGCGATGAAATCGGCGAACGGTACGCCCATCACCAGCCGCCCACTGCGCCCCAGCGCAACGGTGAAAATCACCAGATAGAGCAAGGTGGTGATGGCGGGCGCCCACACCGTTTGCATCTGGACCTTGAAGAACCGCCTTACCTCCTTGATATAAAGGGTATTGAGGCCGCCCCAATTGACGCCTTCGAGCGTCGGCCTGCCAGGTTCGGCGGCGATCCAAGCTGGAGTCTGGTCGTTCACCCGACAATCGCCTATCGGCAGCGGCGGCGGCAGGCAACACGCGACACGCGACAGGAGACGATAAGTACATGAGCTGGACCGACGAGCGCATCGACCGCTTGAAAGCAATGTGGGCCGGCGGCTCAACCGCCAGCCAGATCGCCGACGACCTGGGCGGGGTCAGCCGCAATGCGGTGATCGGCAAGGCCCATCGCCTTGGCCTCGAATCGCGCCCTTCGCCGGTTAAGCCGGGCGAGGAAAAGGGAAAGTCGGTCGCGGCGAAGGCGGGCGCTACCGCCGCGCCCAAGACCGACAAGGCCAAGACCGCGGCACCGAGCGCGCCCAAGTCCGCCGCGCGCGCCGAGGCCAAGCCGACGTCGACCCCCTCGCCGCACGCCATGCCGGTTCGCCCCGTGCCGGCGACGTCGAAGACCGACCCGGCCAACATTCAGTACCGCTCGGTCGGCCCCGGCGGCTTCATCCGCCAGGGTCCGGGCGATACACAGGCGCCGATCCCGCCCGCGCCGCCGCGCCGGCTGGTCCCGGCCAAGCCATCGGCCGAGGTGTCCGACAAGACTTCCTTGCTCGAACTGAACGATCGCATCTGCCGCTGGCCGATGGGCCATCCGGGCGAGCCCGACTTCCATTTCTGCGGCCGCGACTCGAACCCGGGCTACCCTTATTGCGTCGACCATTGCGGCGTCGCCTACCAGGCGCAGTTGCCGCGCCGCGACCGCCGCCCGCCCCCGCCGCTGCCGTTCGGCGGACCTCGGGTGCGCTAAAGCTTCATCCCAAGCCAGATAACGGCATGGCGCCCTGTTCCCCTGCGTGATTCACCTTCAGTACGCGATTGGCTAATGACTCACCTGGCTTGAGCCGCGCTCGAAGCATCATTTTTTCCGGCCAAATTTCGCTTTCGACTTGCTCAGGACAACCACGTTACCCTCCATCCGCCAGTCGACCTCGTCCCCCATCTTCCAACCGGCTGCATCAAGCAGTTCGTCGGGAAATATGATTGCGAGTTCGCCCTGGTGCTCGATGACGGTGGTTACAGTCTGCATGCAGCCATCATGACCGCCGAGTATTAAGAGCGCAATCGCGCTTGGCACCGATCCGAAGCATTCCCTATAGCCTTTCCCAAATGTCAGACCTTTTCGCTTCATCCGCCGCCGCCACGCCCGACAGCTACGACGCCTCGGCGATTGAGGTGCTGGAGGGGCTCGAGCCGGTCCGCCGCCGCCCCGGCATGTATATCGG
>JBDSMA010000084.1:0-10426 GCA_039916085.1 Sphingomicrobium sp. | reverse complement strand
TCTCGACCGTCTGCTTCATGTTGGTCAGCGCGGCCAGCTTGAACTGGTCGATCTGATCCATCGTGTCATAGATGTTCTGGAACGCCCGCTGCAGCGTCTCCAAGGGAATCGTCGATGACGCCGCCTGTTCATGGATCGCGCCGGTCTGCGTGCGCAGCAGCTCGCCGGTCGAATCGATCATGTTGGCGGTCGTCGTGTTCAAGGCGCTGACCTGCTCAAGCACCAGCTTCTGGTTGGTCATCGCCTGGGCGACGGTGACCGCCGTCCGTAGCGCCGACACGGTGGTGGTCGATGCGCGGTCGACGCCCTTGACCAGCTCGACATTGTTTTTCTTGACCAGGTCGAGGGCAAGGTAGCCCTGGACGGTCACCGCCATCTGGGTCAGCAAATCGGTGGTACGCTGGCGGGTGTAGAACAGCGCCGTCTCGCGGATCGCCTTGGCCTTGGCCGGCTCGGTCGCGTCGAGTTCGTTGGCTTTTTCCTCGAGCTTGCCGTCGAGCGTCCGCGAGATGTGGATCATCTGTTCCAGCCGATGCATCGTCTTCCACAAGCCGGCGCGTTCGGTATCGATCGCCGCATTGTCCATCAGCAATTCGTCCTTGCCGTTGGCCAGCCGGCTGAGGATCGCGGAGATATGGGTCTGCGAACTGCGGTATTTGTCGAAATAATGGTTCACCCGGTTGCCGAACGGGATGATGCCGAGGAACTTGCGGGTGGTCATGCCGCGCCCGGCTTCCTTGGGATCGAGCGCTTCGACGGTGCGGCGAAGCTCGGTCAAATCGGCGCCGATGCCGGTGTCGGCGTCGATCGCTTTTACCGGCCGGTCGAGAAAGCGATTGGAGGCGCCCGCCGCCTCGGCGATTTCCTTGCGGCCCATCGCCGTCAGCGCATCGACCTTCTTGCCGAAGTCGGGACTGTTCGAATCGAGCGCGGCCAGCTCATCGACGAACCTGGCGACCTTGGCGTCGAGCTCGCTGGTCTCCTCGCTCTTTAACGGCACCAGGCCCGACGCGTCGTGCACCGCGATCGGCTGCAGCGCTTCTGGCGGGTCGAGCTTGATCTTGTTCGCGGTCGTCGTTTCGGGGGTCTCGGTGGCCATGGTCGTTCCTTCGATCCTTCGCGTCTTGCAACAGCGTGGACATTGAGGCCGCGCCGCGCAAGAGACTCAGCTGTATTATAGGCCTAATACGCCGGCCTTCAAGGCGCCATGGTTAGCGCGACGTCAACCAATCCCCTGAACGCTTCACTCACCGTGAACTGGCTATTGGAAGGGGCAATTACCTCTGACGCGTGGTGAAACGATGCTGAGCGCTTTCAAAAAACTGTGGAATGACAAGCGCGGCAACGCCCTGCTCATTGCCGGGGCGGCGCTGCCGCTGGTGGTCGGTTCCGCCGGCCTTGCGACCGACACCATCCAGTGGACTTTGTGGAAGCGGCAGCTTCAGCGCGCAGCCGATTCGGCGGCGATCGCCGCGGTTTATGACCGTCAGTCGAACGCGGGAGCCACGGCGAACGTTTCAAATGCCGTGGCGCGCGACCTCACCCTCAACAACCATGTATGGATGTCACTGAAGACTGGTTTTCCAACTCTGGCTTATCCGGCAAATTCGGGGTCTAAATTCAATCAGGTAACTGTCGGACTGGCAATCCAGCAGAAGCTGACATTCAGCTCGATGTTCATGAGCGCGCCGCCAACCATCACTGCCAACGCGACTGCCGCCGGCATCGCCCTGGGCGATCCTTGCATTCTCGCCACCGATCCGACGGCGACCAACGCCCTTAATTTCTCGGGCAATGCGACCGTATACATGCCCAATTGTCCGGTTTTCAGCAACTCGGCGGCGGCCAATTCCGCGATCGCCAAGGGCAGTTCAGCGGTCAACGCCAAGTCGGTGGGCGCGGTCGGCGGGATTCAGCAGTCCAACAATTTCACTGTCGGCTCTTACTATCCCTATTCGGCCGCGGTTGCGGATCCTTATGCCAACGTCACGCCGGCCAGTAGCGACATGCACTGCACGACTGCCGCACTGGACCAAGATACAACCGCGGCCACCCTTGGTACCTATAATTGCTTCT
The DNA here is from genome assembly GCA_039916085.1 of Sphingomicrobium sp. Classification (GTDB taxonomy): domain Bacteria; phylum Pseudomonadota; class Alphaproteobacteria; order Sphingomonadales; family Sphingomonadaceae; genus Sphingomicrobium. Next base: position 8,350 of record JBDSMA010000084.1, on the reverse strand, counting down.
CCTCGCTGAGCGTGAGATCCAACAGGTCCCTGACCATTCCGGCCACCTATACCGGGCCGATTTACATCAACGGCGGCAGTGCCAATTTCCAGGGCGATTTCACCTGCGCTGCCTGCACGATCGTGCTGACCAATGCCGATCCCTCATCCACTCAAATCGGCAACATCACGGCGAACGCCGGCACCAAAATCAACATTACCGCGCCAGAATCGGGGACTTATAAGGGACTGGCCATTTTTCAGGATCGACGGTCGACCGATTGCAGCAACTGCAACAAGATCAACGGCAACTCGTCTTCGCTGATCACGGGCGCGATCTACTTCCCCAACCAGGAACTTCAATACAATGGCACGGGGAACACGGCGGCGGTTTGCACTCGATTCATCGGTAAACGCGTGACCTTTACCGGCAACAGCGGCACTAATCAGTTCAAGGGCCTCGACGAGTGCACGAACTATTTCAGCGATACGGCGTCGCAAACCATCGTCAGGCTGGTCGGATGAATATGAACAAACTGCGCGACCTTTTCGGTAACGAAAAAGGCGCGGCAATCATCGAGCTCGCGCTTGTCGCGCCGATTTTCGCGCTGATGACCGTTGGCGTTGTCGACATGAGCAACGCCTTCAGCCGTAAACTCGCGCTGGAGCAAGGTGCCCAGCGCGCGATTGAAAAGATCATGCAGACGACCGGCAATAACACGGTCGAGGCGACGCTCAAGACCGAAGCGGTATGTCAGGTCAACGGGGTCAACGCGGACGGAACGTGCAAGAGCAGCCCGATCACGACGAGCAATGTGACGGTCACGTACCGGCTGGAATGCACCGTCCCGGCGACGACAACCGTGACAGCTCAATCAACCGTCGACGCGGTCGCGTTCGATGCGCTCACCTGCCCATCCGGTACCAAGGAATCCCGTTACATCCAGGTCGCCGTTAGGGACAAATATACACCGATGTTTTCACTCCACTTCGCCAGCATCAATAGCGATGGCAGCTATCATCTGTCGGCGACCGCCGGGATGCGGACACAATGACGGTCCTACGTCGACTGGTCCGTGACCAAGATGGCGTCGCCACGATCGAGATGGCGTTCGCCCTTCCTGTACTGATCGTCATGATTTACGCTTTGTTCCAGTTCGGGCTGATTTATCGCGCGCTAGCTGGCATGCAGCAAGCGCTCGGCGAGGGCGCGCGTTACGCCACTCTGTGTCTCAACCCGACCTCGACCGGATGCAACGCGCCAACCGCGACGCAGATAAAGACAAAGATCACGAACAGTGTGTACGGCACCGGGCCGGGGACGTTTACAGTCGCGAATCCGGCCAGCGGGACCGAAGGCACGACCAAATATTTCGACCTCGCTGTCAGCTATTCGCAGCCGACAAGCTTGCTGCTGCTTCCTGGGCCGACCGTTACAGTCAGCCGTTCCAAGCGAGTGTGGGTCGCGGCGACCTAGGCTTTCGCTACTCGCGCGGCAAAAAAAGCCCCAATCGCATCCTTGACCTCCTCGGACGTCAAGCGCTCGCCGAAATGGCCGTTTTCCAGTTCAATCCGCTCAAGGATTTCATCGACCGAGTCGCGGCGAAGCAATTTTTGGGTGAGGCGCAACGCCTCGGCCGGCTTGGCAAGCAGCGCCGCAATCGTTCGGTCGAGCGCCTCATGAAGCCCGCCTGCCGGCACGACATGGCTGGCGATGCCCAACTCAAGCGCCCGCTCGGCGCCGAACGGCTCGCCGAGCAACAGGTGGCGCGCGGCGGCGCGGCGCCCGGTGAGGCGCGGCAGGATCAGCGAGCTGGCCGCTTCGGGAACCAGGCCTAAATCGACGAACGGCATGACGAAGCGGCATCCTTCCTCGGCCAGCACCAGGTCGCAATGGAGCAGCATGGTCGTGCCGATGCCGACGGCATTGCCGTGCACCGCGGCGACGATCGGCACGTCGTTACGCGCCAGGGCCCGGAGCAGCCGCCAGACGGGGATGTCGGTCGCATCCGCGTCGGGCCGATCGGCGAGAAAGTCGGCGAGGTCGTTGCCGGCGGTGAAATCATCGCCTTCACCGGCAAGGCTGATGACCCGCACCTGGCCATCGGTCGCCGCGCTCTCGATCGCCGCGGCCAGCGCGGCATACATGGCGACCGTAATCGCGTTGCGCTGGCGCGGCCGCGACAAAGTAAGCGCGAGCTGCGCCCCGCCGCTCAGCCGCTCGATCTTGACCCATTCGCTCATCGCTTACCCTCTCTTCGCCGAATCGGGTGACCTTGGCGGCATGAGCCGCTATCGCGAGGAAACGCTAGCACCCGAGAGGCCGCATCATGAAATTCTTCGCTGACACCGCCGAGATCGCCGATATCCGCGCGCTTGCCGAGACCGGCTTGCTCGACGGGGTGACCACCAATCCCTCGCTGATCAAGAAGTCGGGCCGCGACTTTATTGAAACGGTGCGCGAAATCGCCGGCATCTGCCCCGGCCCGATTTCGGCCGAGGTCGTCGCGCTCGATCATGACGGCATGATGAAAGAGGCCGAAATCCTACGCAAGATCGCCGACAATGTCGCGATCAAGGTGCCGCTCACGCCCGACGGCCTCAGGACTTGCAAGAAACTGACCAGCGACGGCACGATGGTCAACGTAACTTTGTGTTTCTCGGCCAACCAGGCGCTGCTCGCGGCCAAGGCCGGGGCGAGTTTCATCTCGCCGTTCGTCGGCCGGCTCGACGATATCGGCCAGCCGGGCATGGAGCTGATCGCCGACATCCGGTTGATTTACGACAATTACGACTTCAGGACGGAGATTCTGGTCGCCAGCGTTCGCAACACGATCCACGCCCACGACGCGGCCAAGCTCGGCGCCGACGTGATGACCGCGCCGCCGGCGATCATCTGGCAGATGTTCAAGCACCCGTTGACCGACAATGGCATCGCCGCCTTCCTCAAGGACTGGCAGGCAACGGGCCAGAAGATCGGCTAGACAAACGCCGCCCGCTTCGAGGGAAAATTAACCCGTTCGCGCTACAAGCGCGCTGATGGGAAGCGTCATCCACTTCGAAGAGCGCGCCGTCGCCAGCCTGCGCCAGCGGCTCGGCGCGGCGGAGAGCGCAAATGAGGATCTGATCGCCTTCGCGCGCGGCCATTCGGGCGCGGTGTCGGCGATTCACCGCGCGGTGTTGGCGGCCATCGCCGCCGGCAGTGTCGAGGAGCTGCTCGCCACCGTCACCCGCGACTGGCCGACAATCCTGCGCATCGATGCGGTCGCTTTGGCACTGGTCGTCGGGGAGGAAGGCTATCGTGCCGACGCGGCCGGTATCGCGTTCGTCGCCCCGCAACTGGTCGACAAGGCACTCGCCGGGCTCGACGAAGTTGAACTTCGCGCCGTGACCCGAGGCCATGTGCTGTTCGGGCTGGGCGCCCCGGATATTCGCGCCGAAGCGCTGATCCGGGTCGATTGCGGGGAGGGGCTTCCGTATGGCCTGCTCGCGCTTGGCCAGCACGACGCCCATGCGATCGACGCCGGGCACGGGGCGGCGTTGCTGCGGTTCCTTGGCCAGTCGCTTGCCGCTATGATCGCGCGGTGGCTGACGATCCCGACCGACTGAACGACCCGGCAGCGGGTCATCCCGCCCGGACCCTCGCCGAGCGCTGGGGCAAGCATCTTGCCTTCGACCGCCGCCGCTCGCCCCATACGGTTCGCGCTTACCTTGCCACCGCCCACCGCTTCATCGACTTCCTCGGGCGCTACCGCGGGGAGGAGATCGGCCGCTTCGGACTGCTGAACCTCCACGCCGCCGACCTGCGCGCTTTCCTCGCCGACCGCCGGGGCGGCGGCCTCGGTGCGGCTTCGGCGTCGCGCGAGATGTCGGCGGTGCGCGGTTTCCTGACCTTCGCCGCGGAAGATGCGGGGAATTTGCCGCAATTGCCGCGCACCCGCGCGCCCAAGCGCCCGCGCACGTTGCCCCGCCCGGCCAGCCCGGCAGACGCGGTCGCGCTGGCCGAGGACGCGGGCAGCGCCGCCGCCGAGGCCTGGGTCGGCGCGCGCGACCTCGCAATCCTGCTGCTGCTCTACGGCTCGGGCCTGCGGGTGGCCGAGGCGATGAGCCTGCGCGCCAGCCTGCTTCCCCTGGGCCAGTCACTGCGGGTCACCGGCAAGCGCAACAAGACTCGCGTCGTGCCGATCCTGCCCGCGGTGAGCGAAGCGATCATCGCTTACGTCGGGCAATGCCCGTGGCCGCTGGCGGGCGATGCGCCGTTATTCGTCGGAGCCAAGGGTGGCCCATTGAACCCCGACCTCGTCCGCCGGGCGGTGCGCGGCGCGCGGGAACGGCTCGGCCTGCCCGAAACGCTGACTCCGCACGCACTTCGCCACAGCTTCGCCACTCATCTGCTTGGGCGTGGGGTCGACTTGCGCTCGCTCCAGGAATTGCTTGGTCACGCCAGCCTGTCGTCGACCCAAATCTACACCGAGGTCGATGCCGCGCGGCTGCTCGATGTCTATCGTCACGCCCATCCGCGGGCGTGATCCAAGGGCGGCTCCTGTCCCGCCGCGCAACCTGAGTTTGGGAACCTGTGGGCGCGGCGGGAGGAGAGGCCGGATGCCGTGACCAAGCGGCAACCAGGCCCTGCGCGCCAATAGCCCAAAGGGGGAACTGCCGCGCCGGACGTCCCCTGTTTGGCGAAGGCGGTTACCCAATCTTTAAAACGCCGGAATGGACAAATTCACCGGCAAAAGGACTGGCGCTAATCGGTGATTTTCACATCCGTAATGGCAACGTCTTCCGAGTCCGGGTCGATGTTGCGGTGGGTCCACACGCGGTAGATGTAGATCATGACGAGTACCGCCAGCACCGCGTTCGACGCCGGGCCGAGAATGGCATCGATGTCGGCATAGCTTGAGCCCATGCGGTAACCGGCATAGGCCAGCAACGCGGTCCAGCCGGCGGTGCCGATTGTCGAGGCGATGACGAAGGTCCTGAACCGCATTCTGAGAAGCCCCGCCGGGATCGACACCAGGCTGCGCACCGTCGGGATCAACCGCCCGACCAGCACGAACGCGGTGCCGTGGCGCGCGAACCAGCGTTCGGCGCGATGCACTTCGCCCCAGCTCATCGTGATCCACCGCCCCCAGCGGTGGATGATCGGGCGTAACCGCATGATGCCCAGCGCCCGAGCGGCAAAATACCAGAAGATATTGCCGAGCATCGCTCCGGCGGTGCCGGCGGCGATCACCCAGGGACGGCTCAGGCGCCCCTGGCCGGCGGCGACGCCGGCGATCGACATGATGACTTCCGACGGGATTGGCGGAAACACCGTTTCGAGGAACATTAGAAACCCAACGCCAAGGTAGCCCGTCTGCTCGATCAGGCGGACGATCCAGTCGCTCATCCGCGCGCCGCCAGCCTGGCTTCTATGGCGTCCCAGATCAGGCCCGGCGTGTTCGTTCCGTTGAACTTGTCGACCGCGACGATCCCGGTCGGCGAGGTGACGTTAATCTCGGTCAGCATGCCGCCGATCACGTCGATGCCGACGAAGATCAGCCCGCGGCGGGCAAGCTCCGGTCCCAGAGTATCGCAGATTTCCTGTTCGCGGGTCGTCAGCTCGGTGGCGAAGGCGGTGCCGCCGGCGGCGAGGTTGGAGCGGATTTCGCCCGCCCCCGGCTTGCGATTGATCGCGCCCGCGACCTTGCCGTCGACCAGCACGATGCGCTTGTCGCCCTCGGCCACCGCTGGCAGGAACGCTTGGGCTATGTAGGGTTCGCGCCACACTTCCCCGAACAGCTCGGCCAGCGCGGCGAGATTCTGCCCGTCATGGCCAATGCGAAACACCGCCGCCCCGGCATTGCCGTGGAGGGGTTTCATGACGATCTCGCCGTGGCGGGCGTGAAAGGCCCTTAGATCGGCCAGCGAGCGGGTGATCAGCGTCGGCGGCATGAACCGCGCGAAATCGAGCACGAACAGTTTCTCAGGCGCGTCGCGGACACTGCGCGGGTCGTTGACGACCAGCGTCTCGCCGACGATCCGTTCGAGCAGGTACGTCGCGGTGATATAGCCGATGTCGAACGGTGGGTCCTGCCGCATCAACACCACATCGACGTCCTTGGCGAGGTCGAGAACGACCGGCTCCCCGGCGGTGAAATGGTAGCCCTCGACGGCCTGGACCGTCACCGGCGTTGCGGTCGCGCTGACTCGCCCGTCTTCGTAACCAAGGTCGTCGGCGCGGTAATGGAACAGGCGATGCCCGCGCTGCTGCGCTTCGATCATCAAGGCGAAGCTCGAATCGACGGCGATGGCGATCGATTCAAGGGGATCCATCTGGACGGCTACAGTAACGGGCATGGCGACGCCCGCCTAACCGACCCTCATCGCCCTGTCACCCTGTCCACACATTGGCGAGGTGGCGGGGGAGGTGGCCGGGGACGATGAACAGCGCATCGATCCGCATGTCGTCGCCGTCCCGGACGAACCGCGGCGCCAATTGGGTGGCGGCGGCGGCAACCCGGCGCAGGCGATATGCGTCGAGTGCCAGCCCGGCGGCATCGGTCGAGCCGCGCTGCTTGACCTCGACGAACGCCACCATTCGTCCGCGCCGCGCGACGAGGTCGATTTCGCCGCCCGCAGCGCGCGCCCTTCGGGCCAGGATATGCCAGCCGTGGAGCCTCAGCCACCAGGCAGCGAGCGTTTCGGCCCGCCGCCCGCGCCGCTCGGCCTGTGCGCGGCTCAGCGGCTTTTCTCGAGCGCGCGGGCATAAGCGCGCTTGCGCGGAACGCCGAGCCGTTCGGCGACATCGGCCGCGGCGCGCGATGGGGTCTGGGTGGCCAAGGCTTCGTCGAGAGCGGCGTCGAGGGTTTCGTCGCTGGGCGCCGCGCGCTCGGGCGGGGGGCCAACGACGACGACGATCTCCCCTTTGACGTTGGCCACGGCATAGCGCGCTGCAAGCTCGACAAGGGACCCGCACACGGTCTCCTCGTGCAACTTGGAAATTTCGCGCACGACTGCGGCGCCGCGCGCGCCCAATCCTGCCGCCAGCGCGGCCATCGTCTCGCCCAAACGCGGGCCGCTTTCGTAGAAGACCAGGCTCGCTCTAACGCCTGACAGCTCGGCGATGGCGGTGGCGCGTGGGCCATCCTTGGCGGGCAGGAAACCGGCGAACAGGAAGCGGTCGGTCGGCAGACCGGAGAGCGTCAGCGCGGCGATCGCGGCGCACGGGCCGGGCAAAGTGTGGATGGCGGCGCCAGCGGCGCGGGCGGCGCGGACCAGCTTGAACCCGGGGTCGGAAATCAGCGGCGTTCCGGCATCGCTGACCAGCGCGATTGCTTTCGTGCCCAGCTCGGCAACGATTTGGTCGCGCAGCCGTTCGTCGCTGTGGTCGTGATAGGCGGTCATCGGCGCGGTCGCGCCGATATGGCGAAGCAGCTTGGCGGTGACTCTCTTGTCCTCGGCCAGGATGCGATCGACGCGGCACAATGTTTCGGCTGCGCGCCGAGTGAGATCGCCGAGATTGCCGATCGGCGTGGCGACGATGTACAGGCCGGGATCAAGGGGGTCATTCATGGTGAAGGCGAAGGACATGGCATTTATGGTCGGGGCACGGCAAGCGCGGCGCCAATTCATTTTCACGGCGACCGGCGCGGCGCTGTTCGCGCTCGCCGCTTGCCAGACCGGGCCGAGCGGCCCGGGACCCGGGCCATACGCGCCGGGGCCGGTCCATCCGGTCGAGAGCGACCGTCACCTGGTCGCGGTGATCGTTCCGCTGACCGGAAGTGACGGCGCCATCGGACAATCCATCGCCAATGCAGCCAACCTCGCGCTGTACGATACCGGCGACAAGTCGATCCGTCTCAACGCCTATGACAGTGCGGCACCCGGCGGGGCCGGCGCGGCGACCGCCCAGGCGCTTCGCGACGGCGCCGGGCTGATTCTCGGCCCGCTATTGGCCGACGACGTTCGCGCCGCCGCGCCGGTCGCGCGTCGCGCCGGAGTGCCGCTCATCGCTTTTTCCAACGACGAGGGCGTCGCCGGTGGCGGCGCGTTCATCATGGGCTTCGCTCCGGACCAGTCGATCGACCGGGTCGTCCAGTTTGCCCGGGGCAAGGGCGCGGCGCGGTTCGGCGCGCTGGTTCCGAGCGGGCTATACGGCAAGCGGGCCAGCCTGGCGGTCGTGAGCGCGGTGCGCCGCGCTGGCGGGCGCTTGAGCGGGGTCGAGACGTTCGACCGCAGCAGCGCCTCGGCCAAGCTCGCTGCCGGGCGGCTCAAGGCCAAGGGCGCGATGGACGCGGTGCTGATCGCCGACAATGGACGGATCGCCGCACTGGCCGCGCCGATGCTGCCCGGCTCGGTCAAGCTGATGGGGACGGAATTATGGGCGA